>JBBDXA010000129.1:0-28065 GCA_040902585.1 Phycisphaeraceae bacterium | reverse complement strand
GCCGTTGGGATAATCGCCTTCCGAGGAGATCACCGGCTCCTGGGCGAGGCGATCAGCAGCGCTCTGCTGGGCGACGGTTTTGTAGGTGGCGTACCACTCGAACCCGCCATAGGTTTCAAACTCCGTCGCATCGGCGACTTCCTTGAGCTGCGTTTCATTCAGGTGGTTGAACAGCTCCGATTCGAGCAGGAAGGTCTGAAGCGCGTTCTTGCGGTAGAGGGCGTCGATGTGTTTCTTCACGGCTTCGTCGCGGCGACGGATGTCGCGCAATCCCTGCCAGCGGATTTCCAGCATCTCGCAGTCGCCGTCGGCGAAGACTGTCGCCGCGCGAGGAATGCGGCCCAGCGCGGCCAGCTCGCCGAAGAACGTGCCTTCTTTCAGTTCGACGGTTTTATGCTTGCCGATGATGGCGGGGATGTCCTGGAGGAAGATGCGCGTTCCATCGCCCGCTGCGCGCTGGGCCGTCGCCCCGCCGGTGCGGGCAGACTGATATTTCTTGACGCTTCGCACCTCGGGCAGGCTCGGGTTGCGCCACCACTGCGCCAGCGATTCGAAGAAGCCTTTGCGCCGCCGCTCCTGCCGGCCGAGGACCGACGGCGGCAGGTTCTCCAGCACCACGCGCACTTTCCCTTCGAGAATCAGAAACGCCGAGTGCCCGTAATCGCCTTCGCGGACGATGAGGTCACCGCTCTTGTACTTCACAATGCGCGTGTCGTTATGAAGGATGCCCTCCAGCGGCGTCGAGGCGGGAAACTTGTGCGGATCGATGCTCTTGAACGGCTCGATGGAAAGGAGCCAATGGACGTCGCGCTCAGTCATCTCAGGACCAAACGGCACGTCCCATCGCTGCGGTCGATCAATGGCGGTGGTGGATTCAGCCATGCGTCGTACGAAAAGAGAAACCACAGATGAACACGGATGAACACAGTTACGGGAAACAGTTACCTGTTCATCTGTGCTGACCGGTGTTCATCCGTGGCTTCATGGGCGATCATTCAAAAGTTCACGGGGGCACGAGGTCACGGGGTCACGGGGTCACGGCACCCTTGTATTCATCGGGCTTGGGCAGCAGCGGATCAATCGCGCCGAGTTTGCTGCCGTCATTGTTCTCGACGAACTTCTGGGCCGCTGCGCCGAGCTTCTTGGGCAGTTCCGTCAGCATCTCCGCCGAGAGCGCCAGCGAACCGTCATCGCGACGGGGCACTTCATCTAGAACCGCCTTGATCTCGGGCACGTTGTCCTTGGCGGCGGCGAGGATCGCGTCGATGTTCGTCGTCGCGTTGCGGATGCGGTTGAGTATCGCCGAGCGGTAGTGGCCCTTCTCGGTGATCTTCGTGGCGCCGGCAATGCTCATCTCCAGGTCCACGACGCGGCCGACAACGTACAGCACGCGCTTGCGCTCGGCGCTGGTGTTCTTGTTGGTGTCACTGTTGAAGTAGTTGTGCCGCACTTCGCCGTGCGACCAGGCGACCAGTTCGAAATCGCTGGAGGTCTTGTGGCCGCCCTGGTTCACGAGCTGCTCGTTGGGCACGAGGTGGCAGGAGAAGCAGTTCTTGGCGATGAGATAGACGCGGTCCTTGCGGATCATGCCGGCCTTGTCCGCGGCGGCATGCCGGGTCTTCTTGTGCTCGGCGGTCTCGGTGTCCTTGGTGGAGCCGGTGCCGTAGTCGTTGTGCAGCTTCAGCCAGTCAGCCGCCGGGCCGTGGCACGATTCACAGGACACGCCGCTGACCGTTTCCAGGTCCTGCGGATCGGCGCCCTTGGCGGTGGAGTGACACTCGACGCAGAAGCCGGTCTTGCGGTAGCTGCGACCCAGGCCCAGCTTGTCCGCAATGGCCTTGCCGTCCTTGAGCTTGTCCAGCGAGCGGAAGTGCGGCGTCTCTTTCCACGCGGCGACTTCCTTCTGGTGGCACGCGCCGCAGTTGCCGCCCTTTTCGTCATTGCCGATCACCTTGGTGTGATCGATCGAAATGATCTGCGCGTGAGCCGCGCCGCTTGTCATCGCGATGGCGATCGCACAGGCGGCCAGCGTCCGGTACAGGGTGGTTTGTTTCATCATGACCTTCGGCCTCAAAAAAAGGAAAAGATTGCGTTCCGGATTCCGGGTTCCGGGTTCAGAGTTCCGGGTTTCAAATCTCAGATTTCAAATCTCAGGTTCTTGTCTCGCAGGCAAACATGGAACCTCTCGTGACAGAATACCTTGTTGTCCCTTTGCGTACACATCTCACTTTTGATTTTTGAATTTTCACATTTGAATCATCAAGCTCCGCTCTTGGCTACGCGTCGAGCACCAGCCTGGTTTTGGGCACTGCAACACACGTCAGGCACGAGCCCTTTTCAGGCGGCGCGCCGGGTTCGGTGGAATAGGTCACATCGCCTTCCTTGATCGCGGTGATGCACGTCCCGCAGTTGCCCGCCCGGCAGCCGAAGTCCATCGTCACGCTGTTCTTCTCCGCCAGTTCCAGCAATGTGCCGATCGCCTGGCTCCAGGTGCAGGTCTTGCCGCTCTTGGCGAACGTCACTTCGATGCCCGCAGGCGCGGCTGCGCCGTCGGCCCTGGGCGCTTCCTCGACCTTCTTGACCTTCTTCACCGTCGCCGGGCCGAACGCTTCGTAGTGAATGCTCGCCTCGGGCACGCCCCAGGCTTCCAGAGCGGGGACGACCGATTCCATGAGCGGTGGCGGGCCGCACAGGTAGTAGTCGTAGTTGCTCGAAGGCAGCACGCGTTTGAAGAGCTCGACGCTGACGCGCTCGGCGTGTTGATAGTCACGGTCGGCCGCGTCATTGTCAGCCGGATTGCTGTAGCACACGTGCAGGCGCAGCTTGTCGTGATGGCGTGCGATTTCTTCCAGGTGAGCCTTGAAGGGATGTTCCTTGGAGTTGCGCACCCCCAGGAAAAAGTGGACCTCGCGTTTGAGCGTGCCGCCGGCGATGAGGGCGTTGAGCATGGAAAGCACGGGCGTGATGCCGATGCCGCCGCCGATGAGCACGATGGGCCCGGCCGCCTCCATATCCAGAAAAAAGTGACCGCCGGGGGCTTTCACATCGAGGATATCGCCTTCGTTCACATGGGCATGAAAGTGACCGGAGATCAGGCCGGGCGGAATGTCGGGCTTGTCCTTTGGCCCGGGCACGCGCTTGATGGAGACGCGGTAGTAGTCATCGCGCGGGCCATCTGAAAGGGAGTAGCAGCGGACCACGGGCTTGTCTTTACCGGCAACGGGCACTTGAAATGTCAGATATTGTCCCGGCTTGAAGCCGGGCAGCGGTTTGCCGTCGTGAGGCCGGAGGTAGAACGAGCAGATATCGCCGGGCTCAGGGGCTTTCTTCACCACTTCAAATTTGCGCCAGCCGTTCCAGCCCGCGACTTCCTTTTCGACTTTGGCGCGTTTGGCGCGGGCGGCTTCGATGCGCTCCTGAAGCAGGCGCATGGAAAGATTCTGCCGGGAACTCTCGCGCCGCAGGCGGACGAAGCCGGTGAAGAGTTGAAACAGGGCCTGCAGCGCGACCAGCGCGACGATGGCAACGCCCAGGTACATGATGATGGTCTGAACAAACACGCGTCACGATCCCCTGAGGAGCTATGAGCCTTGAGCTATGAGCGTTGAGTCTGCGGGAACAAGCAAGGTACACATTCTAATTCTTTGTCGGACGAATCGGTTTCCATCTTCGCTTCTGGCTCAAAGCTCACCGCTTCAAGCTCAAAGCTTTTCTCAGAACTTCCATCGAAGCTCCGTGCGGATGCCCGAAAGATTGTTGCCGCCCTCGTTCAAGGCATACATGGCATCGACGCGGATGATCAGGGCGTTGTTGATTGGAATCTGAAATCGCATGCCGACACCGATTTGATCGCCCGGAGCGGTGGCGTTGTCATCGTAAATATGCTGGGCGGCGATTTCGAAGACGAGCTGCATGTTCAGGTCGAAGAGGAACTCGATGCCCACCGCCACGCCGAAGGCATCGTTGCCGGTCGCGTCCATGGTGGGGAAGCCGGTCAGGCCGTCGGTCTCGAAGAGGATGCCGGTGTTCTTGAGGATGCCGCCGGCTCCGGCGTCGCGCGCCAGGGACTGGGGCTTGTCGACGCCGAGGAAGAAGTTGAAATAGGGAACGATGGTGGCCGGCTCGTTGACGATGATGGAGTTTTCGATGAGGAACATGACGCCGGTGGCGGTCTGCGCCGCGCCGCCGTTGGGGCTCTGCCCGACGTTGGCGATGACGCGGACGCTGTTGTTGAGCCAGCCGAAGTATCGCTTGGTGAAGGCGGCGGCGATGTTGTGATAGCTGCCGCCGAAGCCGGTGTCATCGAGCGTGAAGCCGTAGCCGACTTCCAGGTAACCTTCCCACATCTCGAAAAAGCCGGTGACGCCGAAGAGATAGACCTTGGAATTGGTGCCGGGTACCGCGGCGGTCGAAACCTTGTCGAATCCGAAGAAGAAGGTGATGTCGTAGTTGCTGATATCGAACATCGCCGAGTTCTTCGCCGCGATGGTTACTGCAAGCCCCGTAAACGCGTCCTCGACCCAGATGCCGTTCTGGAACAGCATGGGAAGGATGCCGACGGCAAAGGGCAGATCGAAGGTGGAGTATTCGCCGGTGATGCCGTTGAGAATGGCGCCCAGGTCGCCTTCGAAAAAGAGGGCATCGACGTTGCCGTCGATGCTGAACTTGGATTCCTCGGGATCATCGCCGCCGAACTCCGCGCGGGTGAACACGCCGTTCTTGTCGAGCGGGCGGAAGAAGGCGTGGATGCGTTCGGTCGAAGTGAGCTGCACATCGACTTCGAGGTTGAGCCGGGTGGCGACGAGCGCCTTCTCGACCGCGCCGTTGTCGTTGTACGCGACGGCGGTGCGCCAGTCGCCGTAGACATATAGATGCGGCTTGGTGGGATTCTTCTCGCCGAAGAAGTTGGGCGTGGGCTGGAACGGGCCGTAGTTGTAGAGATCGCGGCCCAGCTCCAGCCACGGGCGCTGGGTGATCAGGGCCCGCTTCGCGCCGTAGATATCGCGCTGAGCGGCGGCGTCGTACGGCATGTTCCCGTAGTCCGGATCGGGTCGGAAGAATTCGGTGGAGTAGGGAACGGGCATCGCTTCGGGTGACATGCCCGGCGGCTTGTGCTCGTGGCCGTGCGCAGCGGTCGGTCCCGGCTCCGCCAGCGCCAGCAACAGGTACGCGCCGCCGTCGCGGTCGCCCGCCTCGTCCGCGCTGGCGACCGATCCGCCGAAGGCACCGGCAAATACACACGCCGCGGCACCCATGCGACGCGCATGACACGACAGTTGCGACCAGCGGGTCCCCGACTTTTCCCTGGATGACATACCTGAACTCCTTAGCCAACGCATCGGGATAGCCAAAGCCCAGGGATGGCTATCCCTGGGCTTTGCCTTCACTTCACTTCAAACTCGACCGCATACGGGTGGATGTCGATCATCCACTCGTTCATCGCCTGTTCCATTTCCTTCGTTGCGCCGATGAAACGCATGAAATAGATCGGCTCGGCCCTGCTGCGCAGACGCACCGCCAGTTTGTACTTGCCCGGCTTCGTCATGGCCGACGACGGCACGCTGTACTTCGCCTTGCGGCTCCCCAGCGGCGGCAGCGAACGAGCCTCCATGCGCACGAACGGCGTGTGGTTCAGCACCGTCGTCGGCTGCGGCGCGGGCCGCAGGAACGGCAACTGATCGATATCCACGTTGATCGGCAGCGACATCTCGCGCTCCGTTCCCTTCACATTCGTCGTCAAAAATTTCGACTGAAGGTTGAAGAGCTGGCCGTCGTGCGCGAGCTTGCCCTTACGCACATCCACCGAGTGCAGGTCCGCCATGTCGCCGATGGAATCGACGTAACCCGACTCCCACACGTTCTTCCCGTCCGGGTCGATCAGCGCGACGTTCAACCAGATCTCAGGCTGCGCGCCCAGCGAACCCGAAGGCAGATTGTGCCCGTCATCGGTGTTGGTCACGGTGTAGTGGAAGCTCATCGACTTGCCGGCCCTGGGCGCAGAGGAGAAATAAGGCCCATCGATGCGCGAACCGTTCTCCATCACCTGCAAGCGGTGCTTTTTCTTTTCATTCAGCTTGGCGATGTTCTCCTGGATGATGCCAAAGGCATCTTCGCGGACGAACGGGTCGGACCACTTCTTGGGGAAGGTCACCTTGATCTCACCCTTGTCGACCTTGTCTTCGAAGTCCTCCGAGCCCCAGCCCGCGCGGTAGTCGAAGGCGAGCCACTCTTCCATGGTCGCCATCGTTTCCGCCTTGGCGTTGTGCGGGAACACGCCGGGATGCGCGATGGGGTAGCCCGGTCCGTAGAACGAGTGATTCGAATGCTTGCGCACAGGCGTCTTGCGCCCGGCGACTTCCGCGGCCGGCAGCATCTCGTAGCCCGCCGCCACGCCCGGCACCTTGCCCATGTGGCAGTCCTGACACGTATTGCCCTTGCGGAAGGCGGGCGAATCGCGGTACTGATCCCACACCACCTCCAGCTTGATGCCCACGTTCACCGCCACCTGGTGGCACGACACGCAGAACTCGCTCTTGGAAATCTGCTCGAACTTCACCGCCTTGGCGTGAATCTTCATCGTCTGCCCGGGCTTGTCGCCCTTGGGGTCGAGGATGGTCATGTCTTCGAGCAACTTGGCGAGCGTGGTGCCGTCGCTCGAGCCCTTCACCCGGGCGTGAATATCGCCCTCTTCGATGATGCGTTCGCCGTTGACTTTGAAATAGGGTTGCGACACGCGGTGACAGGTCACGCAGGTCACACCTTCGCGCGACACCTGGGACCGTTCCCACAAGGGCATCTCGCGCGGCTCCTTCATGATCGTGCCGATCGTCGAATGACAGCGCATGCAGAAGTAGCCGATCGTCCCCTGCGACAGGTCGTTGATCTTCTGCTCGAACTTGTGAAACACCGGCGATATGGAAGCGTAGGCGTGGTTGGAGACCCGCCACTCTTCATAAATCTTGGCGTGGCAGCCCGCGCACTTGCTGGCACTGGGGAATCTGTCTTCCGCATAGAGCTTCGCGTGCGGATCTTCTACCGGCTTCTCCTTGGGCTCGTCCTTCGGTTCTTCCTTCGGCGCGGGAGGCTTGGGCTTGGGGGCCTGCGCGGCGTCATCGGTGTCATCAAGAAGGATCCCGCCGGTCTTGGGCGGCGTGACGGGCTTCTTCACATCGTCATCATCCAGCAGGCCGCCGCCAGCCTTGGGCGCGGGCTTCTTCACATCGTCATCATCCAGCAAGCCGCCGCCAGCCTTGGGCGCGGGCTTCTTCACGTCGTCATCATCCAGCAGGCCGCCGCCTGCCTTGGGCGCGGGTTTCTTCACGTCCTCATCATCCAGCAGGCTCTGCGCGCGGGCGCAGGGCTGCGACTGGATCATCGCGACCGCCACGGCAGCAACAGCCATGACGCGAAGGATGGATCGGAAGAGAACGGAAACAGAGAAGTGTTGCGTGTCTGCCCTCATCACAAAGACCTCCTGACAGGCGGACGATCAATCGATCTCATCTACAGACGGAATATGTCGGACACGGATTCGACTTGCCTGAACTTGCTGACTGACTTCGGGCGGAATCGTGGCGTGGCGGGTGACGTACTCAATAACCCTTGGAGTTGAACCCTGATCGAACCTTCCAGTCTCTGAACATGAGTTTACCTTTGTTCTCCGTTCGTGCAACGGCAATATTTTTTTTCACTCTGTGTAGGCCCGATGCACCCGGCATGCCGCAGCACCCTTCGCTGCGAATCATTCATCGGCAGATCACGCGCGGTCCGACAATAACTGAAAAGGGACGTTGCCTGCATCTTACCATCGCGCCGCCCGCCGTCATACGCGTTCCGCTGGCTGAACCTGCCCTGTTTTCGCTCATTACCGCAGGAGACTACACTACACGCCATGATGACCCGCCCTACCCAATTCACCTATCTGGCACTGCTCGCGGCCGGCATTTTCGCGTCAGGCTGTTCGTCGACGCCCGGGCAGGAACTCAGCGCATCCGACTTCTCCAAAGGCAGCACCGCCACCGCTGCAAAAACGTCTGCCGCGGCCGACGACGCGCCTGCCGCGCCTGTTCAACCCGCCGACGCGGGTAAGACCGCCCCTACCGCCGAGCCTGCCGCGCCCGTGCCGACCGCTGCTATTCAACCCGACATCACCCCGGAGCTGAAGCGCGAACTCGATCAGATCAAACCCCCGAGCGTGGTCGCTGCGCCAATCGCGACGGCGAAGGATGCCGGCACGCTGACCGTGGACGCGATGATCGGCCAGGTCAACGGCCGCCCCATTTACGCCAGCCAGGTGCTCGAACCGCTCAAGGCCCAGCTCAACGCGATGGGCCAGCAGATGGCCCGTGCTGAGTTCCGCAATGCCGCGGCCCGCATCCTTTCCGAACGCCTCTACCAGATCGTCTTCGACTCGCTCTTCCTCGCCGAGGCCGAGCGGCGCATGACCGAGCAGGAGCGATTTCAGCTCAAGGTCATGATGCACCTGAACCGGCAGGAACTGATCCGCAAGTACGGCGCGGGCTCTGAGCCGGCTGCGAATGATGAATTGAAGAAGACCACCAATCGCACCCTGGAAGAAACGCTCGAAGGCGTGCGGCAGACCATTCTCGTGCGCCGCTATCAGGATGAAGTGATCTACCCGAAGATCGCCGTCAGCAAGCGCGACGTGGAACGGTTCTACAACCGGCCCGAGGTGTACGAGAAGTACAACCCCAAGCCCGGCCGCAAAGTCAGGCTCATCAGGGTCGCCAACAAGACCAGCGCGGCCAAGGTCGATGCCCTCTTCGCCGAGGGCAAAACATTCATCGAGATCGCCAAGGATCCGGTGAACCAGTACAACCCCAAATCCGAAGGCAAGTTCATGTCGCTGGACAAGAACAACAAGGATACGGACCTCCACCAGGGCGAGAACCTCTTCAGTATCGACGCGCTCAACGACGCGCTGGCCAAGCTCAAGGCGGGCGAACACTCGCCGCGCATCGTCGTGTCCAACCAGCTCGGCGATCTGTATTTCTGGATCCTCTTTGAAGAGGTGATCGTGGGCACGCGCAAGTCATTGCCCGAAGTGCAGCTTGAAATCGAACAGCAGATCCGCGGCCTTCAGTACATGATGATCGAGCAACGCTACCGCAAGAAGTTGTTCGAAGACGCGGGCTACGTCGTCGACGGTTCCACCGCCAATCCGCTGGATGAAATGGCGGCATCACTGGTGAAGATCGCTGTCGGGCTCTACACGAAGGGCTCGTGAAGTTCCCCTTTCCCTCCCAGCGAGAGAATGGCCGAGTCCCCGGTGTCCGCGAGGCCGGGTGAGGGGCAAAGTCAACAAACGCCAGAAGCTCCCATCAAGTCCGACTCTCCGCCACTGGCTCCGACGTCACCGTTTCCGCCACCTTCTCTTCTTCCGCCTTCTTCACCACCAGCAGCGGCAGCAAACACACCGCCGCGGCGATCAGTGCAGAGACAACGAACCACATGATCGCCGACGACCACCGCTCATCGCGAAGCGGCGTCAGCGGCGCGGCAGAGGCGATCGCCAGGCCTGTGGTCGATGCATCGCTGTGCTGCACGATTGATCGACTGACTGCTTCGAGGATGAACACCGCCTCCTCGCGTCGCGGTGAATCCAGTCGCAGCGTGACCCTGCCCTCCGTTTGAGACTCCACATTCAGTGACGCGCTCAGCTTCTCGCGCATTGATGAAACCGACTCAAACGGCTTCAGGCCGCGCTGCGACAACAGATCGATCGCCTGACCGAGCACGGCATCACTCAGAATCGTTTCGCTCGCCGTGGGTGAAGGATGATTCAATACGACTGAGGCGCGGTAGACCGGATCAATGGACAGGTGCGCCACGGCGACGCAGAGACCCAGCCAGGCGGCGACTCCCAGCGCGATGATGGACACGCCGACCGCGCGGGTCTTGAGCGACAGACGCATGAACGCGCCCCACGCGCGGCCGAGCGCTGAAGGCACCACCGCCATGCGTCGCAGCCACGCCTTCGACAGGCTGCCTGCGCCACGTGTCGCCTTGGCCGCGAACTTGCCGGCCTTGGCGGCACCTTGCGAGAGCAACCACGCCGACGTCGAGGCCATCTTCGAAAACGCGGACGGACCTGCCTCCCGTTTCGCAGCCGGTACTGGTGCCGCCGCGGGACTCACCGCATCGACGGGTGATGCCAACGGCGGCGCGGCGACGGATGACTTCAACGGCACACTGTCGATCACCGGCTCAACTGTGGCGACGTTCGCCTCCGAGTCAGCCGGGCCCTGCGGTTCGTCATCGACAAGGTCATGGAACTCTGACTCGCCGTCGCCCAGGAGTTTTTCATCAGGCATCAATTCCCAACTGCCGCCATCGGCACCGGGGCCGACGGTCTGATAGTCGCGCGAGCGGCTTCGGATTTCGCGCAGCTTCGCGCTGAGCAGTTCGCGCAGCTTCTTCATCCGACTATTGCGACGGCGCTGAAGCGAATCCACGTGACGCACCCGCTGATCGTGCCGGCTGACCCGGTCCGCCACTTCCTTCAACTCTTCGCGCTTGTGCTTGATCCGGCCCAGTTCGACCTGCAACCGGTCATACTCCGCCAGCGCCCGGCCTTTCATGTCTTCATTGGCCAGTCGCTTGGCGCGTTCGTCCAGTTCCTGCTGGCGGGAATCCAAAGCCTTTCGTCGCCGGTCGAGGGATTCCTTCTGCTGGTCCAGGTCGAGCTTCTCTTCGAACACCTGCGCGGCGGTCTGATCGAAAGCCTGCTGCTGGCGGACGAGCTTGTCGCGCGATTCCTTCAGACGTGCCACCGCTTGACGATGCGCGGCTTCTTCCTTCTGCAAGGAATCGCCTCGCGCCTTCTGTGCGGCGGCCTCGGCGTCAAAGGCCGACCACTTCACCGCCAGCTCTGTCTGACGCGATTCGAGCGCGGCTGCCTGTTCGCGCAGCTCGGCGCGGTCGGCCTCCATGGCCGCGCGATCCTTCTCGTACGCCGCAACCCGTTCCGTCAGCGCCGCCTCTTCGCCGTCGAGCCGCTGCCGCGTCGCTCCTAGTTCGCCGGTCGCGGCTTCGAGTGCGTTCTGCTGCGCGACAAGCTGCACACGCTGCGATTCGACAGCCACGCGGGCTTTGTCGAGTTCCTGTTGTTGCGACTTGAATGCGACCTGTGACTCATCAAGCGTCTTCCTCGCATCCTTCAGTACCGTCTCCCGCTGCGAGACATCGGCGGCGGTCTGCTTGAGTTGCGTTTCATGTAGATCGAGCTGATCCGCGCGGCGTTCGATGTCCTTCAGCCGCTCGCGATCGACGTTGATCTCCGCCTGTGCCTTTTCGATGCGGAGACTCTCGGCAGTCAGCGCCTGTCGCTGTGCTTCCATGTCGCGCAAGCGATCGGCCAGTTCCTTTTCGGCGGCGGCGGCGGATGCCTTGCGCCCGCCCAGATCGCGCTCGCCCGCCTCCAGTTCCGCGACCCGCTGCTCCATCGCCCGGCGTTCGTTGTCGATCTGAAGCCGCTTGCCGTTGAGCTGGTTCTGACGCTTCGTGTAGAGCACGCGCTGGCCCTCCAGAGCGAGGGCCTTCTTCTCCAGCCGCTCCTGCCGGCGGACGTTTTCCGCGCGATGCGCTTCGACTTCCTTCCACTGCGATTCGAGCTGGGTGAACTGCGAATCGAACAACTCGCGAGCGCGATGAAGGGCGCTGGCGGGAGCGTTGGCTTGCGATGCTGGCGCGGAATCAGCCTTGGGGGGCAGCGGTGATTCAGGTTCCTGGGGGTAATCCGACAAGTGTCTCGCTCCGTGACGAGGGGTTTCTCCCTGTTGACACGATTGTACGACAAATAGAGCACCGTCCCGACAGGGCAGTGCTGGTGTGGAACGTGGTTATGTTGATTGATATGGGCGATGCAGAATCGCGGAACAAGGTGAGCCAATAACACCACCCTGTCGGGATGGTGCTCTTCATCGTCAGTTCAGGACGATTTTCTCAGCCTGGGCGACGATGCGGAGGAAATCGGCGCGCTGGCCGCGCGGGTCGTCGCCGAGGGCTTGCTCCGCCAGGGCGCGGACGGAACTGTAGCCCGCGTCGCCTTTGGCGGGTGAATCCATGAGCAGGAGGCCGAACTGTGCGACGGCGGCGGCGAACTTGAAGTCACCCGTCGCATCGGCGAGGCGGAGGTTCTGATCGATGGCGGCGACGTCGACGATCTTGGTGAGCGGATCGTCAGCCGAGCGGTACATGAGAGTCACGGTGAACAGTTCATCCGTGTTGGCAGCGTGCGTGAGCTGCGCGGGGCGCTGGTACTTGAGGCGTGCGCCGGGCGCATCTTCGAAGCGGGCGTTGACGCCGGTGGGCACGATCTCGTAGAGAACGGTAAGCCTGTAGCCGGCCTTGACGGGCTGGCGGTCTTCGGCAGGATTGGCACCATCCATCAGCCAGCGGTTTTCGTAGCCGATGAGCCGATACGACGAGACGCGGCCGGGGTTGAACTCCACGCGCACGCGCACATCATCCGCCACCACGGGCACCTCTTCGCCGGTGACCGCGTCCTTGGCCTTGAGCGTGACCCGCGCCAGGCGATGGCCCGGCCTCCAGGGGCAGTCGCTGATTTCCGTGCGCACCAGGATCGCTTCCGTCTGCTTCTGGTCGGTCGAGACGTTGTAGTCGTACGAGTTGACCATGGCTTCGACGTAAACCGCATCCTTGGGCGGCAGCGTGCCGCGTTCGAGGAACTGCTGAACGAAGGCGTACGTTTTCGGATCGAAGGTGAGCGGGAAACTGCTCAGCGGCGTGATCGAGGCGTTGTGGAAGGCGTGGAACTCGGCGTTCTTCTTGTCGGGCGTGACGATGGTGTCCACCTGCGGCGAGAAGTAGGCGACGGTGCCCAGGGGCGGATGAGCGAGAAGGTGTTCGTTGTATTTCTTGACGATGTCCGAAGTGCGCGGGCGAGCGGGTTCGACCTTGGCGGCATTAGGATCAGAGTTGATGACGACGGGATTCTCCGTGTTCTGAGCCTTGAGGGAAAGCATGAAGAGCGTGATGCTGCTGGCGAGCAGGGCGCAGGCGGCGATGGCCGTGGGAATCCAGAAGAGCATGCGCTGACGGGCGACGCGAGCGCGGGCGGCTTCGGAGGCCTCTTCGGAAAGCTGCTCGATGCGGCTCTCCAGCGCGAGGTGCTGAATCTCGGAGATGCCGGGGATGCGCTCCGAGGCCAGCGCGCTCGCAACGACGCCGGCAAGCTGACGGACCTCGGCCACCTCTTTGCGGGCGGCAGGCGACTGCGCCAGCTCCGCTTCAAGGGCGGCACGCTCAGCGCTTTCGAGTTCACCCAGCGCGTAGGCCGTTCGTTTCAAGGCTGGAAGGTCATGTTCCATGGCTTCAAATCCTTTTGCTGTCCGTCTGTCCGTCATCTTGTCATCTTGTCATCACGTTCGACTCACCGGCCTGAGCCCACATTGCCTCGCGGCGGCGGCGGCAGCGGAGGCGTGCGCGAAGGGCCCGGGATGCGAGCGACCGGCCCGATGTCTTCTCTCGTCTCTTCATCCACCATTCGTTCGCGAATCGTCTTAAGCCCCGCGTGGATCAGGTAGCCGACGTAACTCGTCGTCAACTCCATCACTTTGCTGATCTGCCGATACGAAAGCCCGTGCTGGAACTTGAGCCGAATCGCTTCCTGCTGCTTCTCGGGCAGCTCGCCGACCATCGTCAGCACCAGTGCCTTGGTCTCACGCTGCTCCATCGAGGAGGATGGATCCGCATCCAGATCGACCTTCACGCCCAACTGCCCTTCCGCCAGGCGAACCACCCGGCTCTCCTTGCGGCAGACATCCAGCGACCGGTTCCGGCAGACCGTGTACAACCACTCCGCCAGGTACGGCTCAATCTTGCTTCGCGGCTCCCGGCAGAGCTTCAAGAAGGCATCCTGCACCACATCGCGAGCGCGTTCCAGATCGCCAATCAGTCGCAACGCATACATCACCAGCGGCCGCTCGAATTGAGCGACAACAGTCCGGATCCACTCGGCATCGACCTCAGGGTTGGGTTTTGCCATTCCGTGCGACCTGAAAGCCCCCCTTGGGCATTCATCATACATAACGGACGAGCGGAAGGTTTATTAGAAAGGATCGGGCGGTTGTGCAGGAATTGCAGCGAGGACAAGGACTTACAAATCCGCAGGTCGCGGCTCTTAAGAGCCGTGACCTGCGGATTCGGGATCACTCCACGCGCCGGGGCATGGTCGAGGCGACTACGCGGATCGGCGTCGCCGCGCCGTTTTCCAGATTCAGTGTCGCGTCTTCGCCGGGCTGGACTGTCAGATCGATCGTGGTCCGCGCGAGCACGTAAAGTCCTTCCTCGTTCACTCTGCGTTCATTATGGAAGGTGCAGGCCGTGACCCCGCCGATGAGCGGCTCCGAGAGAGAGGTCCCCACCGGCGGCGTACTGGTAATCCATAGCTCCTGCTTGTCAGCATCGTACTCCACGCGAATGAGGTAGCCCTTGTTGTCGATGAGCTCGACGTAGTTGCTGCTGAGTGTGTCCCCCGTGATGGTCACCGGCGGAACCGCCGCTGCATCCGGCTCCAGCGGGCCGTGCGCCGTGCTGGTGCGGATCATCGCCAGCAACCGATGGGTGATCATGCGCGTCGCAGCCTGACTCGATGCCTGTTCCGCGGAGTCGGCATAGGCTTTGAAGCTGGCGTCCAGCGCGACCATCGTCGCGGTGAGCAGCATCGCGCTGATGGCCAGGGCGATGAGCAGTTCGACCATGGACAGGCCGCGGCGGCGGAGATGTCTGATTTTTGATTTCTGATTTCTGATTGGAAGAGCGCGCGGCGCCACTGAGGCGGCGTGCGAAGTCAAACTGTCCGTTGTGATGTTCATCACCATTCTCTTTCAATCAGACATCAGAAATCAAAAATCAGGAATTCCCTCAGTCCGCTCCGCCTTCGGTCCAGGTCGCGCGCACGGCGTCGAGCGAGATCGGGCCGAGGATGCCGTCGGGCAGCGGGATGGTCGGGTCGTACTTCACGTGAATCACGCCGATGCCGTTGGCGGGCAGTTCCGACTCCAGGTCGCCGTCGGCGGAAGGAAAGTAGCCCAGCGTGGTGTTGAACTGCGGGCTGGTTTCGCCGAGCACGGGGCCGGTGTTGCTCTTGGGTTCGAAGGTGGTGAGGATCGTGCCGGTGACCTTGACCTGACCGCGCATGTCGATCAGGCCGGCCACGATCGTGCCTGATAGCTTGACGACTTCATTGGAGTCAAACGGGTTGACGAAGGTACCCATCTCCACCGAGTAGTGCGGCATCAGGATCGTGCTTCGCTTGTAGAGCGCCTTTTCACTGGCGCTCAGGTGGGTGGAGTCATCGATCTTGAACTGCGTCTTGCCGGTGAAGGTGATCTTGTTGCGGACGTGGGTGAATTCCTTGGCCGCATCGCTGACCACCGCGCCTTCGAAAGTGCAGCCGTGGAAGCGGACGTTGTTGCTGATCGTTTTCGTATCGGCCACATTGACGCCCGTGACCACGGCGTACTTGTCCGGGTACTTCAGCGTGCCGTCGGATTCCTGGATGCCCGCGTAGTTGTAAAGCTGGTCATCGTTGTTCACTTCGGTTTCGATGAAGGTGACGCCGATGAACGTGCAGTTCTCAAAGAGCGCGTTGCAACCCTTGGGGATCTTCACGTTCGTGAACGTCATGTTCTTGTAGATCGGGCGGTCGTAGTAGTCATAAGGATGGGCCGCCTGGAACGGCACGGCTTCGAACACCTGCGCGCCCAGAGGCTGCGGCGAGTCGGGATCTATCGGATCGTTCTGGGCCGCCTGCGACACGGCTTGCGACGCCAGATCCCCGCTGGCGATGCCTTTGAACGTGCTCACATCAAAATCGTCGGGCGTGAAGCCGAACATCTCTTCATCGCTCGCCTCAAACTTCAGCGGTACTTCATCTTTCTTAGGCCGAATCGCGCCGGCGAAGTAGTCCTGGTAGGTGCCGCCGGCCGCGCCGTCGAGCCAGCCCTGCATGGCGGCCGTGAGCTTGATCTGGCCGTGAATCTTGGCGTAGCGGTCTTTGTTGTCGATCAGGCCGTCGTTGTACCCCGCGCGGGCCGGGTCGCCGAAGGTGTCGATCAGTTCCAGCAGCTGCGCGGTGTTGACGTTGTTGCTCGTATCCAGTTCCGTCGCGCTGACGATGCCGTCCCCATTGGCGTCGTAGTGCTTCAGGAAGAAATCGTAGTCATCGATGTAGTTATCGCCGTTGAGGTCGTATTGCGCGGCATTGGTGATGCCCGCCGTCTCACTGGCGTTGAACAGATTCAAACGGTTGTCGCCGTCGGCATCGTTGGACGCCAGCGAGCCGACCAGGGCGTTCAGATCATCATCGAGCGCCGACTTGAGGCCGCGAAAATCGCTGACGATCTGCACCGGATGGCCGTTGGTCAGATTCGTTTCCGTGAACCGGCTGCCGATGGTGCCGTCGATGATGACGTTGCGGCCGATCATCACGCGGCTCTTGGACAGAATCGCGAAGTTGATCTTCTTATTGATCCGAAAGTCGAGCTTGATCGAACGCGTGACCTGACTCTTGGGCGGGCCATCGATGGCCACGACCTTCAGGCGGATCCAGGTCGAATCCAGCGGATTGAGATTGCTCACCGGCGGAGCCATCGTCGAGTACGGCGCGCGGGCGTAGTACGCCGAGTCGTAGTCCTCGCCGGCGATCGGATGCGGCGTGAACTGGGCGGTGAAGGTCGGCGCGGCAGGGGCGACCGCAATCGGGCCGACGTGCAGCGTCGAGCCGACTTCATAAGGCTCCGCCAGGTTGTGAAACTCCGATGACAGCGCCGCCAGCAGGGCCGTACGCAGTTCGTCCCAAAGGGCCGTCGCGTTGTCTTCGGTGATGATGCCCGCCGTGGTCTTGACGGTCTTGGCGACGGCGTTGAGACGGTAGACGAGATAGTGCATGCCGGTCTCGGCGGCAGCGAGTGAACGGTTGATCTTCAGGTGACTGTCAGCCGTGGTGAGGTTGCCCTGCGACACGATCGCCATCGCCGCCGCCAGCGAGCTGAAGATCACGAGGAACATCATCGCTAGAATCGCCACCGCACCACGCGAGCGGTACCTTCGATTCACGACGATCTGTTTCAATTCGGCTTTCATGTTCAACTCCGCCAACCTCCGCACCTCAATCCCCCACCACCCACGACAGCGTCGTAATCGTCCTGGGGCTCGCGTCGCGCGGGCTCTGATACAGGACCGTCACCGTCACGCGCAGCAGGTCGGTCGTGCCGAGCGGCTGCGTGAAAGTCGAGCTGATGTTGTCAGGCAGCACGCTGGCGACTTCAATCTTCTGCGACCAGCCGGGCAGACCGTCCACCTGTTGCCGCAGGGCGTTGATCGGCGGATCGAAAGTGGTGCCCTGTCCGTAGCCCGCGGTGATGATGCCGGCGAAGTCGTCCACATCGTCGTAGTCGGCGACGCTGGTCTCGCCGGTTTCAGGGCCGACGGTAAGCAGACCCGTGAACGGATCGTGCTTGGGCATGGTCATGGTCAGTTCGCGCAGTTCGTTGGCCAGCAGCATGGCGGTGCCGCTGCGCTGGGCCCAGTCGTTCTTGCGGTGAAACGCCTGCTGGGCGGAGAGGATCGCCAGGACGCCGGTGCTGATGATGACCGACGTCAGCGCGGCTTCGATGAGGGTGAAGCCCCCCTGCCGCTCGCGGCTTCGCACGCTCTTCGCATTGCGGATCGCGGATTGCGGATTACGGATTGTCGTGTTCACGCGTTGATTCACTGAAATAGCTCCGCCACCATTCAACGGTACGATTCGCTTTCCTTCATCTGCAACTGCGTTCGTCAACCGCTTGCCCGATGCACTTTGCGCAGGCGTCACAGGCGGACCCGATAACCGCCAGACCCATTATTCAATCCGCGATCCGCAATCCGCAATCCGCAATTCATGGGGGCGCTAAGCCGCAAGCGGCTACTTCACCATCGACGAGAGTTTGAAGATCGGCAGGATGATCGCCATCGCGATGAAGCCGACGATGCCGCCCATGACCATGATCATGATGGGCTCGATCATGCTGGTCACGCGCTTGATGACTTCCTTCAGTTGCTTCGTGTAGTACGAGCTGATTTCGTCGAGCACTTCGCCGAGCTTGCCCGACTCTTCGCCGGCCGAGACCATCTGCACCACGCTCTTGGGCAGCAGCGGGCTCCGGGTCATCGGGTGAACGATCTTCTTACCCTGCTTGACCGCGCTGTACACGCTGCGCCACATGCGCTTGTAGAGCTTGTTGCCGCTGATGTCGCCGGTGATCTTCAGCGTGTCGAGCATCGGCACGCCCGCGTTCACCAGTTCGCCCATCGTGTGCAGCGAGCGGCTGATGTACAGGGCGCGGAACATCTTGCTGAACATCGGGAACTTCAGCTTCACCTTGTCGAACCACAACGAACCCGCGTCCGTGCGGATGATCATGAAGAACACCGCGCCCAGACCCACGATGCCCAGCAGCACCGCCCACCACCACTCGGTCATGAACGCGGACAGGCCCATGAGAAAGCGCGTGGGCCAGGGCATCGCCGACTCTTTGCCTTCGAACACCTGGGCGAAGCGCGGGAGCACGAAGGTGAGCAGGAAGAAGGTGACCGCCACGGCAAGGCCGCCGATGACGCCGGGGTAGATCATCGCGCCGACGACCATCGAGCGCGTTTCGATCTGCTGTTCGACGTAGGCCGCGATGCGTTCGAGCATGTGACTGAACGAGCCGGACATTTCCGAGGCGCGGACCATGTTCACATAGAGCGCGGAAAAGTGCTTGGGATGTTTCGCCAGGGCTTCGGAGAACTGTTTACCCGCCTCGACATCGTTCTTCATCTGAACGAGCATGGCTTTGAACTTGGGATTCTCGATCTGCTCGGCGATGCCGTCGAGAGCGGCGCGAAGGCTGATACCGGCGCGAATCATGACGGCAAGCTGCGTGGTGAAGTTAAGAATGTCGCGCTGTGAAGGGCCGCTGGAGAAATTCAGGGCCGCCAGCTTCTGCCTGAAGGTCTTCGTCTCGCCGCCCTCGGGCGTGAGCTGGAGCACCTGCCCGCCCTGGGAGCGAAGGGACTGAGCCGCCTCCATGGCGCTGTTCGCGGCGAGCACACCGGTGGTGATCTGTCCGCCATCGGTTCGGATTTGGTATCGATAACTGGGCATGGGGAAGGCAAAGCTTTGAGCTTTCAGCTATCAGCATTCAGCTCCGGACTGTCGGCTTCACCGTGTCTCCTTCAACGGGTTTCCATCACACTGCGTGTACTAACTCCGCCTCGATCACCATGCCTTGGGCTGAAAGCTGAAGGCTGATAGCTGACAGCTTTCCCTCCTCACGCCGCCAGCATGCGCTCCAGCTTCTCCGGATACGACGCCTGCGCGATCGCATCCTCGCGACTGATCATGCCGTTGAAGTAAAGCTCGGCGATGGAGTTATCCAGCGTGTTCATGCCCAAGGCGCGATTCGTCTCGATCACGTTGGGGATTTCAAACACGCGGTTTTCACGGATCAGGTTGCGCACCGCGGGGGTACACAACATCACTTCGCAGCCCGGCACCATGCCCTTCTTGTCCACCCGCTTGAACAGCGTCTGCGAGACCACCGCCTGAAGCGTGTTGGCGAGCATCGAGCGAATCTGGTTCTGCTGATCGGCCGGGTACATGTCGATGATGCGCTCGCAGGTCTGCGAGGCGTTGCAGGTGTGCAGCGTGCTGAGCACAAGGTGGCCCGTCTCGGCGGCGGTGATGGCGGCGGCGGTGGTTTCAAGGTCACGCATTTCGCCGACCAGGATGATGTCCGGATCCTGACGCAGCACGTGACGCAGGCCCGAGGAAAACGTCGGCACGTCCGGCCCGAGCTCGCGCTGCTCGATCACACACTTCTCACTGACCAGCGCGTATTCGATCGGGTCTTCCAGCGTGATGATGTGCTTGTGATACCGCTTGTTCATCGCCTGGATCATCGCGGCCAGCGAAGTGGACTTACCCGAACCGGTATCGCCCGTGACAAGGATGAGCCCCGCAGGCAGGTAAGTCAGACGTGAAATCACTTCGGGAAGATTCAGGTCCGCGAGGGCAGGCACCTGCTCTTTGATGGTGCGCATGGAGATGCCGATGGTCTGCCGCTGCATGTGAGCGTTGACGCGGAAGCGGCTCATGCCGGGGATCTCGTAGGAGAAGTCCACGTCCTTGATCTTCTCGAACATCTTGAGCTGATCTTCATTGGCGATGTGCGCGAGCATGCGCTCGGCGCTCTCGGGCGTGATGACCGGATAATCCAGCGGCGTCATCACGGTGTGAATGCGGGCCACGGGCGGATGGCCGGAAACCAGGTGAATATCGGAGGCACCGAGTTCCAGGGCACGCTTAAGAATCGTTTCAATGTTCATGAATGACTCACCAGAAAAACGCATCTGAAACCGCAGCCGACCGTCCACGAGGACAGGGACGACCGTGGCCCCATCGAGCATCGACCGGCGGACAAGGCCGGATAAGGACGCGGATGGAATCCAGATGAATACCCCCGCCGCCCCGGATGGTGCGCGCGGTACGAGCGGCATAATCGGAACAGAGGGAACGAGAGCACCATCCCGACAGGGTGGTGCTCCCGCCCACACCTCGCACACTCCCCCCTACAATCCTCCACCGCCCCATCGAACCGCTTTTCAACCGAGAGTTCCGTCTTGGCCAAAACCACCACCATCGGCAAGTACCTGATCCACCGTCTCGAAGAGATGAAGCTCGGCCACGTCTTCGGTATCCCCGGCGACTACGTGCTGGGCTTCTACGACCTGCTCGTCGCCAGCCGGATGAAAGTCATCGGCACCTGCGGCGAGCTGGGCGCGGGCTTCGCCGCCGACGCCTACGCCCGCGTTAGCGGTCTGGGCTGCCTGTGCGTCACCTACTGCGTGGGCGGGTTCCCCGCGCTCAACGCCGTCGCCGGTGCCTATGCCGAGAAGTCGCCCCTCATCGTCATCAGCGGCGCGCCGGGCATGAGCGAGCGCCAGCGCTCCAGCCTGCTGCATCACAAAGTCCGTGACTTTCACACGCAGCTGAATGTCTTTGAACAGGTCACCATCGCAGCCGTCGCCCTGGAAGACCCCAAGCTCGCCCCGCAGAAAATTGATGAGTGCATCCTCGCCTGCCTGCGCCACAAGAGGCCGGTCTATATAGAACTGCCTCGCGATCTGGTGGGCGCCCCATGTGCCGGCCCGCAGCCGCTGCCGCCCATCGAACAGAGCAGCGATCCGCTCGCCCTGCGCGAGGCGATCAGCGAAGCCGTCGCCATGATCAAGAGCGCGAAGAAGCCCGCCATCCTCGCCGGCGTCGAGATCCATCGCTTCGGCCTTCAACAGATGCTGCTGGACCTCGTCGATCAGACCGGTCTGCCCGTCGCCGCGACCCTGCTCGGCAAATCGATCATCAGTGAAATCCATCCGCAGTACCTGGGCGTGTATGAAGGCGCGATGGGCCGGGAGGATGTGCGACTGGGCATCGAACAGGCTGACGCGGTGCTCATCCTCGGCGCATTCATGACGGACATCAACCTGGGCATCTACACCGCGCACCTCGACGAAGCGAATACGATCAACGCCAACAGCGAACGCATCACCATCCGCTATCACCACTACGACCGCGTGGTGTTGCGTGACTTCATCCGCGGCCTGACCAGGGCGCTCGCCACCGGCAAGAACGCCCTTAAACCCGCTCGCCGCGCGAAGGTGAACAAGGCTGCCGCGAATCAAAAAGTCTACAAGCCGCAGAAGAACAAGCCCTGCACCGTGCGCCGCTTCTTCGAGCGCATGAATGATTACCTCGACGACGGCACCATCGTCATCGCGGACATCGGCGACAGCCTCTTCGGCGCCGCCGACTTGACCATTCATCGCCGGACCGAGTTCATCAGCCCCGCGTATTACACGTCGATGGGCTTCGCCGTGCCCGCTTCGATCGGTGCCCAAATGGCCGCGCCGGACCTTCGCCCCATTGTCTTCGTCGGCGACGGCGCGTTTCAGATGACGGGACAGGAACTCGCCACAGCCGCGAAGTACAGCCTGAACCCGATCGTGTTCGTGCTTAACAACAAAGGCTACACCACGGAGCGCTTCATCAACGAAGGGCCGTACAACGACATCCACGAATGGGCCTACCACCTCTTGCCGCAGATCTTCCGCAAAGGCTGGGGCTGCGAAGTGCGCACCGAAGGCGAACTCGAAGAGGCGCTGACGAGGGCATGGACCCACACGCAGAGCTTCTGCATTATCAATGTGCATCTGGACAAGCTCGATCGTTCCAAAGCGCTCGAACGGCTCGCGACGCGCATGAGCAAACAGGCGGGGCTCAAGAGCGTGAAGGTGAAGCCGTGAGTTTGGATGAATGGGCGGATAAATGAATGAATGCCAAGTCCGACGTTCCACTCCCTTATAATGATCCGCACACACCCTGACCCCCTCCCACCGGAGCCTGCCCATGCCCCATCGCCTTCTCATCATCACTCTCCTCACCGCGATGCACGCCTTTGCGCTCGACGCCGTCGGCGCCGAGAACAAGCCCGTCGTCGAGCCTGAGCCGAAGTTCCTCCTCGCCCCCATCGTCGACGAAGACCCCTTCGCCGAAGAAGACACCGGCCCGCTCGTCGGCTGGCTTGAACTCAAGGGCGAACTGGCCGAGTCCCCCGCGCCCTTCTCCCTCATGCCCGGCCAACGCGAGGACAGCCCCTTCGCCGGCATCATCAAAAGGCTCAAGCACGTCGCCGCCAAGGAAAACTACAAAGGCCTGGTCATCTATCTCAACCAGCCCGGCATCACCAACTCGCAAGTCCAGGAAATCAGCGATGCCGTTCAGCTCGTCCGCAAGAGCGGCAAGAAGGTCCTCTTCTTCGCCGAGGCCTACGACCTGCGCAACTACGCCCTCGCCTGCTCCGGCGACAAAATCCTCCTTCAGAAAAACGGCTTCCTCGAACTCACCGGCGTCGGCGTCGAGGAAATCTATCTTGCCGGCCTCTTCGAGAAGATCGGCATCAAGGCTGACTTCGTGCAGACCGGCAAGTACAAGGGTGCCGATGAAATGTTCACCCGCACCGGACCCAGCGAAGCCTGGAGCGAGAACTTCGAGAACCTCCTCGATGACATCTACAACCAGATCATCGATCGCATCGCCAAGGCCCGCGACCTCAAGCCCAACGCCATCGAAAAGGCCATGGAACAATCGCTCACTTCCGATGCCCAGGCCATGGTCAAAGCCGGCCTCATCGACAAGATCGTCGCCCGCGATCTCAAAGACGTCACCGGCGAACTCTTCGGCAACGACTTCGCATGGGACCGCACCCTGGGTGAAGCGCCCAACGGCGGCGTCGATATGGACAACCCGTTCGCCATGATGCAGATGTTCATGGCGCCGCCCAAACCCCACGCCAAACGCGATTCCATCGTCCTCATCCACTGTCACGGACCCATCATGTCCGGCGAAAGCTCCTTCGGCGGACTCTTCGGCGGGGCGACCGTCGGCAGCGACTCCATCGTCGGCGCCATGAATGACGCTCGCCGCGATCCGCTCGTCAAAGGCGTTGTCGTTCACGTCAACTCCCCCGGCGGCTCCGCCCTCGCCAGTGAAATCATCTGGCAGGCCATGCGCGAACTCGCCAAGGAGAAGCCCGTCTACGTTTCCATCAGCTCCCTCGCCGCCAGCGGGGGTTACTACATCGCCTGCGGCGCGGACAAAATCTACGCCAACCCCGGCTCCATCGTCGGCTCCATCGGCGTCGTCTCCGGCAAGCTCGCCATGGGCGGCCTGTTCGAGTGGGCGGGCATCGGCATCCACCGCCGCAGTCGCGGCCCCCACGGCGACATGTTCAACATGGTCGAGCCGTTCACTCTCGAAGAAAAGAAGGCGCTGGCCGCGATGAGCGATCGCATCTACGAACAGTTCGTCGGCCGGGTCAAGGCCACGCGCGGCGAGAAGATCAAATCCATAGACAAGGTCGCCCAGGGCCGGCTCTTCACCGGTTCGCAAGGCTTGAAGAACGGCATGGTGGACCACGTTGCAGGCGTCGAAGTCGCCCTCGCTGATCTCGCGGAACAGGTCGGCCTCGAACCCGGCAAGTATGACGTGCTCAACCTCCCGCAATCCAAGAGCCTGCCCGAATACCTCAGCGAACTGCTGGGCGTCTCCCGCAACGTCCCCGGCCTGCGCGTCCACCTCACCGGCGACCAGCTCGGCGTCCTCAACCTCGCCCGCACCGCCCTGGGCCCGCGCGGCTGGCAGGCCGTGCAACAGGCCATGGAAGGCATCATGCTCCTGCGCAGCGAACGCGTGCTGACCTTGATGCCCAATGCCGTGATTGTGAAGTGATGAGCCGCTTGCGAGCCGGGGCGTATTCGCCCCGGTGAGACCGGCGCGGCGCAGACCGGGCAGCGAGTAGGATGGGCATTTGTAGCGTGGGCTGAGTCTTCGAAGCCCGCCTTCCGGCGTCCTTGTGGGAACGCCGCGCAAAGGAACGACGGGCGTCCAGCGGTGGGCTTTGAAGACTCAGCCGCACCCTACGCGGAGCAGGCCGACCTACTTGCTTCGAAGACTCAGACCACTCTACGCCGACCAACCCGGCCTACTTGCTATTCCTTCTCCGCTTCCAACAGCAGCAGCTCGGCATCGGCCAGCGCGAGGCCGACGCGCATCAGATCACCCGGCGAGGCGTCAACCTGCATGCGCGCCTTGACCACCTGGCCGCACTCGCTGACCGCGTTCATGTAGGCCTTGATCGCCCCGATCCGGTCGGCCTTCTTCTCCCCCAGTGCAACGTCCGCCTCCATCACCCGGCGGTGCAGACCCATGATGATGTCGATCCGTTCGGGCGTGAACCGTTCGTTCTCGAATCGAAGAAGCATCTCGCGAAGCACCGATCGCGCAGCATCGCGTTTGATGAGCAGCAGCTCTCGCCGCGACATCACCTTGCGGTCCTTCGCGTCCGCCCTGCGCGAGTCGACATAGGACGTCACGACATCCAGTGCCTTCCTGATCTCGGCCTGTGCGTCCTTTTGATCCTGTGCGGGCGAGCGCACCGCGCTCAGCACCAGAAGGATCGCCAAAAAGACCGCAGCAAACCGCCAGCGCCACACGATGGAAGAAGTCTTTGCCATTGCCGTTGTCCTTTCAGAAGAGTTTCGATGCCCGCTGTGATTCAACGTCAATGCGGTACCATCCAATCGCAAGTTCCGCGGACATACCGGGGACAGTGAAAATACCTGCCCTTCTCATTCCCAGCTCCGCCTCACTTCGCACCCTTGGCGCGGAGCAACTGGGCCGTGGTCTGATCTTTGGCGTACGAAAGCGGCGTGCGGTCCTTGTTGTCCCTGGCGTTGACGTCAGCGCCGCGGTCCAGCAGCAGCTTGACGATCGCCTCGTGTTGGCGAACCACGGCGCGATGCAGCGGCGTGGTGCCGGCGTCGTCCTTCGCTTCGATGAGAGCCTTGGCGTCCAGCAGGAGCGCTGCCGCCTCGGCGTGGCCCATGGCCGCCGCCATGTGCAGCGGCGTTGATCCGAAGGAGTTCGTCGCGCTGACGCTCGCGCCCTTCTCCAGGAGCGCGGCGACGATCTCCTTGTGCTGTGTGCCAAGCGGCGGGTTCGACTGCCCAGGCTTTGCCCGCTCCACGGCCCGAAGGTACGCCTCGCGATCCTTGCCGATCGGCATCATCACTGCCACATGCAAAGGTGTTTCCTTGTGTTCGGGCGTTCGGGCATTGGGATCGGCCCCATGCTCCAGCAGCACATCGACCACTCCCAGATGTCCATTGAACGCCGCCGTCGACAGCGGCTGCGCGCCGTTGTGCTCCATCGCCTTCACATCGGCCCCATGTTTCAGGAGCAGCCGGGCGATCAATTCCCTTCCGCCCTGAGCGGCCAGGTGCAGCGGCGTGCGCTTGTCGGCGGTCGCGATGTTTACATCCGCTTTGTTCTCGATCAAAAATTGGACGAACGCTTCACGATCCTTTTCGATCGCAATGGCCATCGCGGTGTAACCGGCCTTATCGCGGTCGTTGATGTTCTCGCCTTTGTCCAGGAGGAGTTTCGCCGCCTCCGTTCTGGCGGTGAACGCCGTGTAGTGCAGCGGCTTCATGCCCTTGTGATCGCGCGCGTCCATCGATGCGCCCAGTGCCAGCAGTGCCTCGACCATTTCGATGCTGCCGCGCTCGCAGGCGATGTGTAAAGGCGTAGCGCCTGACGCCCTCTTCACGTCCACGGGGATTTTCTTAGCGAGAAGCCGCACGATCTGAACGTGCCCGTCTCCAAACCGCATCGCGTCGAACGCGAGCGCGACTGTCGCCGGCGTCCGCTCCCTGACCGCCGGGTCTTGCTTCGGCGACTGATTCAGAAAGTCATCCAGAATGGGCGCAAAGTCCTTGCGGCTCTGGCAGATTGCTGCGAAGTGCATTGATGTAGTCCCGTTGGCGGTGGTGGCGGCAGGCGATGCGCCGCGTTCCAGCAGGAGCAGCACAACGTCTTCGTGCCCATACATTGCAGCCAACATCATCGGCGTCACCTGATGCGCCGCCCTTCCGGGCGACTCGGCTCGGGCGTCGATCGACGCGCCGCCGTCCAGCAGCAGTTTGGCGGCTTCCGTCTGGCCCTGCATCGCCGCCAGGTGCAGACTCGTGAAGCCGCCGATCGTCCCTCGGTTTGGATCGGCCTTGTAATCCAGCAGCACGCGAATCAACTTCACTTCGCCCCGGGCTGTCGCGAGCTCCAACGGACCCGGCACCTTGGACTGCTGCTGCGGCAGTTTTGCGCCGTGCTCCAGCAGCAGCAGCACAATCGGCGTATGCCCTTTCTCCACGGCAAGGTTCAGCGGTGCCTCGCCCTTGTATTCAAACGTCGCCAGCCAGCGCGACTGTGTCAACAGCGAGCGAACCTTCTCCACGTCGCCGGCGAGGATCGCTTCGCGCATCTGCGGGCGCAGTTGGAGCGGGTCGAGCTTGTCCCGTGAGAAGTCGTTCGTTGAAAGCCTGGTCGATGAACCGCTGGAGCAACCGGGCAAGGAGCAAACGAGAAGCAGGAGGCAGCCGACGAGTGCGCGTACACCTGCGGCCGGGCGAGGGGAAGGAGTTGTCATGCCAATATCCCGAAGAAGATTTGAAGTGGTCATTGTAGCGGCGGCTTGCCTCATTCGGATGGCAGAAAACATTCGGGAAGGAAAGAAAGGAAAAAAATTGAAAGGGAAATGAGGAAATTCAACCATGACTCCGAATGTACTTCTCCTGTTTCTGTGCCCCAAACAACAAACAACCCCGGAACGGTCCGGGGTTGTTCAATCGATTCGATCATTGCTCCTGATCTCAGACCCTAGCGCGGCGACGGCGGGCGCCCAGGCTCAGCAATCCCGCCAGCCCAAGGGCGAGGGTGCTCGGCTCGGGCACCAGGGCGATCGCATCGCGGAACGTGGTGGCGAATCGCAGGTTGTCGAAGAGCACCGTGTCGCCGGCCTCCGGGTTGAAGTTGCGAATGCTGAACAGCGAGAGCGTGTTGATCCCCGTCACGCCGCTGATCGATGTCGCGTTGGCCACCAGCGGCTCGGCCAGGCTGGTGGGGTTGATGAACAGATCGACGCGGTTGTAGTTGCTCGAGCCGTCCTTGGAGAACTTGGCCACGAGCAGGAAATCGACACCGGCGGTGGCAAGGGCGGCGTTGTCGGTGTCGCCGTTGGTGGAGCCGCCTACGCGGGTGAAGAAGGGATTGTTGGCATTGTTGCGGATGCCGATGCTCAGGCCGGCGTCGGTGTTGCCGAGGGCGCCGTTGCTCACCAGGAAGCTGTAGAAGTCGCCGCTGTCCACGCCGGTGACATTGCGGATGAGCAGGCTCATGTAGACGGTGTCGGTGATGGCCGGGAGGGCGCGGGTGAGGAAGTTGGGGATGTCGGCCAGATTGGCGGTGGCCTGCATCCGCGCCGCCTGCGTGTCGCCGTTGGTCAGGCCGTTGGGATCCATCAGAACCTGGGGCTGGACGGTGGTGTGATCACCGATGGCCGCCCACGCGCCGTTCCAGCCGTTGCCGCCGGTGCCGCCGTT
>JBBDXA010000128.1:10251-28419 GCA_040902585.1 Phycisphaeraceae bacterium | reverse complement strand
GCGATCACTGCGACACCACCATGGTTTTCCACAAGGACTCTTCGCTGCCCGCCGGCGGCTACGTTCACTGCCATCACTGCACCGCAAAGCAGCTCCTGCCCGCCCTCTGCCCCAAGTGTCACGTTCACAAGATCACCGTCTTCGGACTGGGCGTGCAGCGAGTCGAAGAAGAGTTGGAAAAGAAATTCCCCGGCGCCCGCATCCTGCGCATGGACTCCGATTCGATGCGAAATGCCCGCGACTACCAGGACAGCCTGGAACAGTTCCGCGCGGGCAATATCGATGTGCTGGCCGGGACGCAGATGATCGGCAAAGGATTGGATTTCCCCAATGTCAGGCTGGTGGGCGTGATCAGCGCGGATACCTCGCTGCATCTGCCGGACTTCAGATCGAGCGAGCGCACGTTCCAACTGATCGCGCAGGTCGCGGGGCGAACGGGTCGCGGCAGCGATCCCGGGCAGGTCATCGTGCAGACCTTCAATCCCTTCGACCCGGCCATCGTGCTGGCGAGCGAACACAACTACGACGGCTTCGCCGAGCGCGAACTGGCGATCCGCGCGAGCATGGGACTTCCACCCGTTTCGCGCATGGCGCGGATCGTGGTGCGCGATAAGGATCACGTGAAGTGCTACGAACAGGCCAAGGCGCTCTTCAATCAACTCGCCAATGCGAATCGTGAGATGAATCTCGGCGTGCGCGTCCGCGAACCCGCTGCCTGTCCGCTCTCGCGCATCGCTGACTATCACCGCATTCAGATCGAGATCATCGGCCCTGATGCGGCGACGATTCAGAAACTGCTCACCGCCCTGCGCAATGCGCGGCTCTTGAAGAGTGATAATCACACGGCGGTGGATGTGGATCCGGTGGACCTGCTGTGAAGGAGAGTCGCGGGTGGTCGTTGCTAAGCCGCAAGCGGCTAATCCTTTTTCTTCACGTGTTCGGGGAAATCCTTTTCGTACCTTTTCACGAGCGCGTCCACATCATTGGGCAGAAGGTAAATCTTCCCGCGGATTTCCTTCCTCTCCCGGGGCTTTAGCCCGCCGATGCGGAAGTCTGAGTGCAGGCAGACGATCACGCCTTGAAATAGTTCCTGATACGGCTCGAACGCGGTGGCGAAGATCATCTTGTCATCGTGGCTGAAGCAGCCGATGAGGCCGTTGCTGGGAACGATATCGCTCAAGGGGCGCGGGTTCACATCATCGCGCGGCACGCCCTTTGGAGCCCACACTTGCCCGGGAATATAGCGGGCCTTCAGCGCCCACGGCTGCGTTTTCATGCGCGTGAGCTTGCCATCGACGAAGATGAAACTCTTCGGCAGGTACTCTTCGCTGGAGCCCTTTTGAGGTACGCCGACGAACTTGCTCAGGCGGATGCAAGGCTGAGCCCAGTGGGCCTGTGACTCGGCATCCGTCGGGTTGTGCGCGGTCAGGCGGAAGTCGACTTCGTCCTTGCCGGCGGTGATGGTGTGATGCACGATCACGCCGTCCTTGAGCGTGCATTTGAGTTTGATGATGCGTTTGTCATCGCTCGCTTCGACGAGTTCGGTCTTGTGGCCGATGACGGTTTCGTGCCAGTCGCGATCGGTCGAGCCGGGCCGGCAGTAGGCTTCGAGGTAGTTGATGGTGATGTCACCGGGCAGGTTGCCGGTGATGGTGAGGTAGTTCTTCTCCCAGGTGATCTTCAGGTGATCGGGGTCGGCAGCGAGAAGGGGTGAGGCGACGAGCGTGATGAGCAACGCGGTGAGCAGTGTGGAGAAGAGAGAACGCATGGGTGGGCTCCTGCGAAGGGTGCTCCCATTGTAGGGGACGGGAGGCGGGTGGGCCTCGCGGACTCGGCCCGACCGCTAAACGCGAGGTGTGTCACATCTTCGCCAGCAGTTCCAGCACATGTTTCACCGCGTCTTCGATCGGCACCAGTTCCGCCTTCGCCCCCGGGGGCGCGGTGCGGGCTTTGATTTCGACCTTGTTCTCCGCCAGCGCCTTGTCGCCGATGGTGATGCGGACGGGGATGCCGATGAGGTCAGCGTCTTTGAACTTCACGCCCGGCCGCTCGTCGCGGTCGTCGATGAGCACATCGGGGTGGAAGAACGACAGCGGGCCGACGGGTGACTTTTCCTGCGACAGCTTCTCAGCCAGCGCGTCGGCCACTTCCTTCTGCTGGCCTTCGTACTTGATGGGCGTGATGAGCACCTGGTACGGCGCGATCGCGGCGGGCCAGATGATGCCGTTCTCGTCGTGGCCTTTCATGTCACCGTCCATGCGTTCGATCGCCGCGGCGAGGATGCGGTTCACGCCGATGCCGTAGCAGCCCATGATCGCGGGTTGTCTTTCGTTCTTTTCATCGACGATCTTGAAATCCATCGCGTCGGAGTATTTCGTGCCGAGCTTGAAGACGTGGCCGATCTCGATGCCCTTGGTCGCGCGGAGCGTGCCGCCGTCGTTCAGCGGCGAGGGATCGCCTTCGACGGCGTTGCGGATGTCGGCGACGTTTACAGCATATTTGAAACCGGCGGTGTCGCGGACCTCTCGCTTCCAATTGAAATATTTTGCGTGGTGGTTTTCAGTATTCGCGCCAGCAACCCAAAAGCCAGGCTGTGCAGCGTCGTAATCCGCGAAGATCTGGACATCCAAGGTAGGGACAGCAGGGTCCTCGTTCTCCTCTAGCAGTGTGCTATTGAAATGCGGCCCTACGTATCCAACGGGTATGTGATACCGCCTGAAATCCTCGCCAGCCAACAGCTCGAAAGAGACCAACTTTGAAACGTAGAAGTCCGGTTGGGAAAAAAGCTCAAACACTTTTTTGCGGAGTTTGCCTTCGTTTACCTCATGATCACCGCGTACGACAGCCAAAACGATCGCAAGCGTTTCGACCTCGCCTTCATCGCGACACCCTTTCAGTTTGTAGGCCAACGTCTTCAGGATGTTCTTGGGCTTAGTCTTTAAGAATTTGCCAACCTCTTCGACCGTCGTCACTCCAGGCGTGTGAATTCTTTCAAGCTCGCCTAATGGTGCTCCTTCGAGGTCAAAACTGCGCGTTCCTGTTTCGCACTTCTCCACGTTGGCCGCGTAGTTGCCTTTATCGCTTTCGAGGATCATGTCTTCCCCGGTGGGCGAAGGCACCATGAACTCGTGGCTCGCGCTGCCGCCGATGGGGCCGGACTCGGCTTCGACGATGCGGATGGGGATGCCGCAGCGTTTGAAGATCGCGATGTAAGCGTCGTACATCTTCTGGTAGCTTTGATCCAGGCCTTCGCGGGAGATGTCGAAGGAGTAGGCGTCCTTCATCTGGAACTCACGCGAGCGCAGCACGCCAAAGCGCGGCCGATACTCATCGCGGAATTTAGTCTGAATCTGGTACAGCGTGATGGGCGTCTGGCGGTAGCTTTCGATGAAGCCCTTGGCCAGCTCGGTCATGACTTCTTCATGCGTAGGCCCAAGGGCCATTTCCCGGCCGTGCCGGTCTTTGATGACGAAGAGATTGTCGCCGTACGCTTCGCGCCGGCCGGTCTGTTCCCACAGCTCGATCGGATGCAGCGTGGGGAGGAACACCTCGACCGCCCCGGCCTTGTCCATCTCTTCGCGCACGATGGCGATGGCCTTCATCAGGCTGCGCCAGCCCAGGGGCAGGTAGTCGTAGGTGCCCGCGCCGAGCTGGCGGATGAGGCCGGCCCGGAGCATGAGCTGATGCGAAGGCACGGTGGCCTCGGCAGGCACGTGGCGGGAAGTGGGGATGAGCGATTTGGACCAGAGGGTAGGCATGGGTTGAAGGAGTCAGGAGGCAGGGGGCAGGAGTCAGAGGTTCAAGAGGGGAATGATAACGCGATCAAGCCCGATGGCGAGGTCTGCCGAGCCGTCGGGGTATTTCGGCGGAGGGTTGGTGTTCGCGCGAGGTGATGGTTAGAATCTCCCGCATGGCAAGGATTCGCCTCATCGTGTGTCTGGCCGGGCTGCTGGCGGTTGGTGCGCTGACGGGTTGTCAGAGGAAGTTGTTTCCTGAGAACCTGCCGCGCTCGCAGTACGACCGGTTTTCGATGCAGCGTGAAGGATTCACGCGCCGGGACAATCAGCCCGTGTTCGGACGGGACGATGAAATCGACCTGCGCAGCAGGCTCCAGCCTCTGGGTCGATGATGCCTCTCGCGTGCCAGTCACACCTTGTCATTTCGAGATGGATTGATGCGAATCGGATCGGATCGTGCGTTGCGTAACGCGCAGGTCAACCCGATAAGCATGGCGATGTCGCGCATCAGTAGTGAGAAATAAAGGATCAGGCCCCGTGCTCCCGATGAAGAGAGAGCGAAGGTGCGGATCACAGCGGCATGGGATCGATTGAAGTTCGAAACCGATCCCGGATCAAGAGGACTCATCCCGTGGCGGACCGACGAACATTGATTGTGCTGGGAAGCCTGCTGGGCTCCATGACGGTGGCCAGCGGGGCGCTCTTGATGCTGGACCCGGGTCAGCCCGGCGGGCCGCGACTGCCCAAGTTCAGCGAGGTGAGCCTGGCGGCGTTCGACCAGCCTGCCGACCCAGCCGACGCGCTCTTTGCGGTGAACCCCCTGCCCACCAGCCAGCGCTGGACGACGATTGTGGTGCGCTACAGCGGTTCGGATCAGGGCTCAGCTTCGACCCTGGGTGAACTGCACAAGCGGGCCGGCCTGGGGGATTTGGCCTATCACTTCGTCATCGGCAACGGGCAAGGCTCGCCTGATGGTCAGATCGAAATCGGCCCGCGCTGGGATCAGCAGCGGCCGGGCTACACCTCGATTGCCCTGCATAATCAGCCTGGTTCACACGAAGTCATCGATGTCTGCGTGGTCGGAGACCTGGATCGCCACGCCCCCAGTCAGCAGCAGCAGGATGATCTGCTCTGGCTGGTGCGACAGCTTCAGGAGCGGCTGAATGTGCCGGCTGAGCGCGTGCTGCTGGGCGATGGCCGGACCGGCGGCGCGGGCGCGAAGTTCCCGAGCAAAGCCTTCCGCGCCAGCCTGCTGAACCCGACAGGGTCGTAAGCCGCGAGACTATCCGGTGAAGTCCAGGGGAGTCCAAGGGTAGGAGTCGGAGGTAGCCCGATACAAAATCAAAGAACGCTCGATAAGACGCGACACCCGGTGTCGCGTTTATTCATATGTTTGAAAAGCGCTGTGTCGGACCTGAATCGGTCGATCTTTTCAGTCGATTACCGAGTAAGGAATTTGTGAAAGCGATTCGGATCGCCTAAACTTGGATGTCTCGGAGGTTTCTCCGGGGTATAGATTCATACGTTTATTGACAACGTGAATTCGGTCAGGGGATTTCCGGGCCTATGACCCAGGATATTCCCCGCGCCACGGGAACGTGCCCAGGATGGAAAGGGTGCACCAGATTTTAGGTTACGAGGTGCTCGCCACACTGGGACAAGGTGCGCGCAGTACGATTTACGCTGTCAAGGACAAAAAGAACAACGTCTTCGCTCTGAAGCGCGTGGTCCGCAACGGGCCGGAAGATGATCGATTTCTCGATCAGGCCATTCTTGAGCACGATGTGGCGACGAAGGTCGATCACCCGTCCCTGCGAAAAATATTCAAACTGATCAAGCAGCGCCAGCTCCTTCGCGTGAGCGAGGTTTACGTGTTGATGGAACTGGTCGATGGCATGACGCTGGAGCAGTACGAGTTCGCGGACCTGATCGACTTTTGCCGGATCATGCAGAAGGTGGCGGAAGGTCTGGGGGCGATGCACCATGCCGGCTTTGTCCACGCGGACATCAAGCCCAATAACATCATGGTGGACGAGAAGCAGGTGGTGAAGATCATCGACTTCGGTCAGAGCTGCCCGGCCAACACCGTGAAACAGCGCATTCAGGGCACACCGGAATACATCGCGCCGGAGCAGGTGAAGCGCAAGGCGATCACGCCCGCGACGGATGTGTACAACCTCGGCGCGACGATGTATTTCCTGCTGACCAAGCAGCACGTGCCGACGATCATGCCCCAGGAAGCGGGGCTGGCGATGAAGCAGGAGCGCGAGTGCAAGCCGGTGCGCGAGTTGAATCCTTCGATTCCGCCCGCCCTGGCGAGCCTGGTGAACAACTGCATCGAGCTTCACCCCGATGCCCGACCGGGGTCGATGTCCCTGGTCCATCAGCGGCTGGGCATGGCCCTGGGCCAGCTTTCCCGGACTGAAGACGCGGCCGGCCAACCGATTATTCCCTGAATCGGCCCCGTGTACCCCTCGGTGCCGGATCCCTTCAAAAAACATAAAAATGTCAGCCGCTTCATCGGACAGGCGCGGAACTGTCGCGTATTACCTAGTGGAAGCGCGTCGAAAGTGATCGGCTGATCCGTGAGACGGTTTTGACTCACGTTTCGCCGGAGCCGTGGAAACCGGGGTTTGGGCGGGCATTAGTGGCGTCACGCCCGGTTTCCGGGACGGGCGTGGTGGGTCACCTGAGTTTTTGGCGCGATCGTGGCGCACTTGTTCGCTCAAGCCCCGTCCACGGCGGTTTCGGATTTCCTGCGGTTCGTTTGCGTCGTCGCTGACCCTCCCCAGCCGATTCCCTTTCCGCCCTTGCCCTGCCCAGTCATCAACCCGCATAAGTGCAGTTGCACAAGCGGCATGATCGGCATGATCGGCATGGGGCTCTATTGGCTATCCTTTTAAGGTTCTTTTGAGTTCCGTATTGAAGCCCACCATGGAAATCTGCTAGAATCCGTCGATATCGCCCAGATCAAAAGTGAGCCAGCTTCTTCGCTTCGCTCCGCAGCCTAACTCGATTTGGAAAGGGCCTGCAAATGATGCAACGATTCCTCATCGTCACCCTCTTGGTAGCAGGATGCGGCACACGCCCTGCCTTCGCGCAGCTTTCAGACGACGACGTCGATCGCGCCATCAAAAAACTCCAGGCCTACATGCTGGCCAACCAGGTGAAGGGCGGCTGGGATCACCTCTACGAGAACCCGCATGCGGGCAAGACCGGCGTGACCTCCATGGTCGTCTACGCCCTCGTCGCCAGCGGCGTGTCCGTGCAGCACCCGCAGATCCAGGAAGCCATCAAACTCCTGCGCGGCACCGAAGGTGATCACACCTACGAAGTCGGCCTGCGCTGCCACGCCTGGGGCCAGTTGCCCGACGAATACAAGAACGAAATGCAGAAGGACATGAACCTCCTGCGCAGCACCGGCTCCAAGGGCGTGTTCTCCTACAAGACCACCATGTCGCCGCGCGAAATGAGCGGAGACGCCACGCCGCCGCACGATCACAGCAACACGCAGTACGGCCTGCTGGGCATGTGGGAAGCCGCCAAGCGCGGTGTCAAGGTCGACGCCGCCTTCTGGCAGCACGTGGTCGATCACTTCCTCAAGGCCCAGGCCACCGACGGCGGGTGGAACTATCGCCTCGGCGATGACCGCCCCAGCTACGCGACCATGACCGCGGCTGGCCTCACCGCGCTGCTCGTCGCCGAGCAGGAACTGTACCGCAGCCTGCCCAAGCGCAATGCCAAGGTCGGCAAGTCGATCGAAAAGGGACTCGAGTGGGCGGACAAGAACTTCCAGGCCGGTGGATCGCTCTACGGTATGTACGGCTGGGAACGCGTCGGCCTCGCCTCAGGCGTCAAGTACTTCAACAAGAAAGACTGGTTCCTCGCCAACGCCAACGGCATCGTCAAAGGTCAGGCCGCGGCCGGCAACGTCGGGCCCATCTACGACTCCTGCTTCGCACTCCTGTTCCTCACCCGCGGCCGCGTCCCCATCTGGTGTACCAAGCTCAAGGTCCCCGGCGTCGAGTGGAACAACCGCCCCAACGATATCTACTTCTTCACCAAGGAACTGGGCGAGTACATCGAAGGCGAACTGAATTTCCAGGTCGTCTCCGTGGATGATCCCGATCACCACTGGTTCAACGCTCCCATCGCCTGGCTCTCCTCCGATGAGAAGATCGAATTCAACGACGACCAGAAGGCCCGCATCAAGCGGTTCATCGATCAGGGCGGCCTGCTCGTCATCAACGGCGAAACCGGCTCGCAGGGCGGCAGCATCTTCAAGGCCGATATGAAGAAGATGCTCGAAGGCATGTACCCGACCCTGAAATTCGCCCGCGCGGACAACAGCCACTACCTCTTCCGCGTGCATCACAAGATCGATGCCGGTGCCGGTCTGAATATCAACACGCTCAACAACGGCGCTCGCGACCTGGTCGTCATTCCCGATCGCGACTGGGGCATCCTCCTTCAGACCTCCAAGACGGACGACACCCAGTACAAGGCCGCGGTCAACCTCTTCGTCATGGCCACCGAACGCGGTCAGCTCGACAACCGGCTGGATGTGACCTCGCTCCGCAAGAAGGCCGGCACCGCCGCCGGTGAACTGCGCGTCGGTCGCGCCAAGTACGAAGGCAACTGGAATCCGGAAAACGGCGTGTGGTCCGTCATGGACATCAACATGTTCAACAAGAACAACCACGTCATCAAGGTCGAAGACGTGGACCTCGCGTCCATCGGCACCAGCGACATCCCCTTCGTTCACCTGGCCGGCACCGACCCGATCCGTCTGACCGATGCTCAGCTCGCAGCGATCAAGTCCTATGTGGAAAACGGCGGCACGATTCTGGTCGAAACCGTCGGCGGCCGCAGGCTCTTCGCCAGCAAACTCGAAGAACAGCTCTCGCAGCACTTCCGTTCCGCAGCCGCTCCCCTCAGCCGCAGTTCCAACATGGTCACCGGCGACGGACTCAAGGGCGGCTTCGCGCAGAAGTACGTCACCTACCGCCGCTACGCCATCATCCGCCTCGACGCCCGGCATGACCCGCGCCTCGCCGCCATTGTTCACAACCAGCGCCCGGCCGTGATCTTCTCCCATGAAGACCTCTCGCTCGGCGCCCTGGGCGTTCGCCTCGAAGGCCTGCTCGGCTACAGCAAGGATTCGTCAGTCGCGCTCCTGGGCAACATGGTGCTCGCGGCAACCGAAGTGAAGGGCGGCGCCAAGCCCGCGCCCGAGTCAGCCAACGTCGCAGCCGATCCGAAAGACCCGGATGCGAAGATCGACTTCGACAACAACAACTGATCGTCTGAACCTGCAGATGCAGTCCACACGCCCCGGCTTCGGCTGGGGCGTTTTTCTTTCCCTCCCTGGAAGGGAGACAGAGCCGATCACCGTCCGCGCCGCGACACATACCTTCTTAGCGCCGTCGTCACCGGCTCAGCCATCGACAGCAGGTTGTAGTCGACTTGCCTTGCCTGGCAGCCGCGACGCAGCGAAGCGATGTGTCCTTCAACAAGCTCGCTGTACCGCTTCTGCACGCGCGTGACATCCGTATGCACCCGGTCCTTCGTCTCGCTGTCGATCATCTGCAACCGCGCCCGCTGCAAACCTTCCAGACCCAACTCCTGCGGCGACAGAATCTGAAACACGACAATATCGAAGCGGTCATGCCGGAACCGGCTCAGCCCTTCAAACAGCGGCGCGGGCTCGTCCAACAAGTCACTGATTAACACAAGCAACCCCCGCTTCATGCGCAGGCTGTGCGCCTGTTTGATCGCCTCGCCCACATCCCCCGCCGCTTGCGGCTTCGCACTCTCTATCACCGAACACACACGCTGAAGCTGCGCCCAACTCCCGCCCGGCGCAACGTGGTCAATCAGCTTCGACCCGAACAGTCCGACGCCCGCGCGATCGCCCTGACGGATGGTGAGAAACGCGATCGCCGCCGCCAGCATCTGCGCGTAACGGAGTTTCGTCATCACCTTGTCGCCGTGCAGTGAGCGGCCCGCGCGGTCGAGGCGGGCAAAATCCATCGAGGCGGAGCAGTCCACCAGGATGTACGCGGAGAGATCGGTGAGTTGTTGATTGCGTTTGACGTAGTAGCGATCGGTCCGGCCGTAGAGTTTCCAGTCGACCTCCGCCGGGTTGTCGCCGGGCGTGTAAACGCGGTAGTCGTGGAAATCGAGCCCGCTGCCGTGGCGGACGGAAGCATGCCTGCCGGTCCACAGGCCCTGCACCAGGTGCCTTGCGACAAAGAACAGCCCGCCGAGATTCGCCCACTGTGAAGGGTCGATCATGCCGCCGATTGTAGCCGCTCGCGGCGTAGCAACGTCGATTCCTGCACGTACCCCGCTAAACCAACGCAATCGAACACGTCTCACGCCGGGCTGGGCATCGTCCTGCCGCCGCCGGGCAGGTCTTCCTGCGGCGGGGCGACCTTGGGCTGACGGCCCTTGTCCTGTTCGGCGCGCAAGAGATCGCTCACGGTGCTCTTATTCAGCGGCTCGCCCTTCATGAGCTTGTCCACTTCCTCGCCGGTGAGCGTTTCGTATTTCAACAGCGCCTCGGCCAGGGCCTGAAGCTGCTCGCGATGCCCTTCGAGCATGGTCTTCGCTTGGGAGTAGGTCTGATCGATCAGGCTTTTGACTTCGGCGTCAATAAGGCGGGCGGTGTCGTCGGAGTAGGCCTTCTCGGGCTGCTCCCAGGGGTTGCCGGTGTCGTCATTGCCGAAGAGCTGGAAGCCGAGCTTTTCGCTCATGCCGTAGTGCATGATCATGGCGCGGGCGATGGACGTGGCCTGGCGGATGTCGCCTGCCGCGCCGCTGCTGATGTCGCCGCAGAACATGTCCTCAGCGATGCGCCCGCCGAAGGTCATGCGCATCATGCCCAGGAGGTACTTGCGAGTGCGGATGTATCGGTCGCGCGAGGGCAGCATGAAGGTGACGCCCAGCGCTTCGCCGCGAGGGATGATCGTCACCTTGTGCAGCGGTTCGGGCTGATCGGGATCGAAGTGCATGATGATCGCGTGGCCGGCCTCGTGGTAGGCGATGACCTTCTTTTCATCCTCTTCCACCTTGCGGCTCTTGAGCGCCCGGCCCCACTTGACCTTGTCGCGGGCCTCTTCCAGATCGGTGTGTTCGACGTAGTCCTTGTTCTGCAAAGTCGCGCCGATAGCGGCTTCATTGATGATCGCAGACAGGTCCGCACCGGAGAACATGGGCGTGCCGCGAGCGAGCTTTTCGAGATTGACATCAGGCCCGGTCTTGATGCGCTTGGCGTGGACCTTGAGGATTTCATACCGGCCGCGCACGTCGGGCAGCGGGACCTGGATCTGGCGATCAAAACGGCCCGGCCGCGTCAGCGCCGGGTCGAGGATGTCTGCCCGGTTGGTGGCGGCGACGACGATGACCTGATCGTTGGTGTCGAAGCCGTCCATCTCGACGAGGATGGCGTTGAGTGTCTGCTCGCGCTCGTCATGACCGCCTGAAGAAAAACCTGAGCCGCGGCGGCGGCCGACCGCATCGATTTCATCGAGGAAGATGATGCAGGGCGAGTTGTCCTTGGCCTGTTTGAAGAGATCGCGCACGCGCGATGCGCCGACGCCGACGAACATTTCCACGAAGTCCGAACCGCTGATGGAGAAGAACGGCACATCCGCCTCACCGGCAACGGCCTTGGCGAGGAGGGTCTTGCCGCAGCCGGGCGAACCGATGAGCAGCACGCCGCGCGGCACGCGCCCGCCCAGGCGCTGGAACTTCTTGGGATTCTTGAGGAACTCGATAATTTCCGCGACTTCGTCCTTCGCTTCATCGATACCCGCGACATCATTCAGCGTGATGTTGGAGTGTTCCTTGGTCATCATGCGATGGCGCGACCGACCGAAGGAGCCGAGCATACCGCCGCCGCCGCCTGCGTTGCGGATGGAACGGAACACGAAGAAGTAAATGAGGAACGCGAGGATGATGAACGGGCCCCAGGAGATGAGCATGTGGACCCACAGGCCGGTGCCCGGGTCTTCCTGCACCATGACCAGCGGACCCTTGTTGTCCAGCAGAATCTGAAGCCACATGGCCTTGGTCTGCGGACTGACGGTCATGTAGACCTTGAAGGGCGGCTGCATCTTCTCGGGCAGGCCCATCATTTTCTCGCTGAGCGTGCCGATGAATCGCGTGTCTTCGATGACGATGGCATCTTTGAATCGGCCTTCGCTCGCCCAGGTTAGGAACTTCTGAGCTTGGACCTCGGCGGGCTGGCCGCCGGACTTGGTGAGGACGAACAGCAGCACCACCGCCAGGGCGATGAGCATCAGCCAGCCCATGTTGCGCGAGGCGGGCGGCTGGGGCGGGCGCTGCGGGCCGCGGGTGGGGCCCTGGTCGTCGTCACCGGTTCGCTTGGGGGCGTTCTTGTTCTGATCAGCCATTACGGCTCCTTATCGGACACGCACGTGGACGGGCAATTCTAGCCGCCTTCACGCCGTAAGAGTCATCATCGAGCAGATTCCGCAGTCAATGCAGCCGGCACCAGGTCTCCAGTATCACAAAACCGGCTCGTGGTGCCCGCCGCTGAACCTTCCAACCTCAACGCCATACGTCCTTACATCCTGACCTGCCGCGAAGTTCAATCCTTTTATTCCTACCAGTTGGACTGCATCACGGTCACGATATCACGGGCCGCCTGCTGGGCGACTTCGTGCTGTGCCACTTCATACGCTTCGCCGAAGGTGCGGTTGGGCAGATGTCGGCCGACCACGGCAAAGCCGCGGCGGTCCCGGATCACTTCGCCCGTCCGCTGGTTCTTCCATTCGAAGTTGAGGATGACGGTCACTTCGACATCCGCCGGCAGGCCGGCCACGCGATCCAGGCTCAGAACCCGCTGCTGAACCTGGAGGATCGAGCCGGTCAGGATGGACTCGGCTTCGTCGGAGCGGACGACTTTCATCTGCGTGCCGCGGGTTTCGATCTCTTTAATGAGGGCTTCGGTCAGGTCACGCTCCAGGCCGCGGTACTGGACGGTGCGATTATCGAAGATGGGCACGGCCACGGAGCGGATATTTTCGGGGAAGAGCGCGGTGTGCGTATAGCCGCAGCCGGATAACAAAGCCATCATCGCGGCGCCAAGACAGACCTGCGGAACTCGGGGGCGAAGCATCTGCATCAATCTTCCCGGGGGACTGGGGGCACGGGGTTGCGGTTATCGGGCTTGTCGCCGGAACCGGTGAGCGGAGCGCGAATGATATCGCTGGTCCTGCCGCCGCCGGTGCCCGTGCCGACACGGGCGGTGATGATGCCCTTGGGGTCCAGCTCGCGCAGGCGGTTGACGGCTTCCTGGGCGGCGATGGTGCTGGCGTAATCCTTAATGATCCGCTTGTAGAGGTAGGCTGCGCTCACGTCCTTGCCCTGCCGCTCGTACCACTGGGCGGTGTGCAGCGTCTTGACCGCCAGTGATTCTTCGATGCGGACGAGCAGGGCATCCACACCGATGCGTTCGGCGGCGGCGGGAAACTCCTGGCGATACTGGCGTAACCGCTGGCTGGCGTCGAGCAGGCCGCGCGGGTCGTAGGCAGGACCCTTGAACCGTGCCAGGCTGGCGTCGACGAGCCTGCGCATCACGCGTTCGCGATACTTGCTGCGCGGGTAGTTGAGCAGGAACAGGTCGTAGGCATCGACCGCCTGGGACATGTTCGCTTCGTTGAAGTAATAATCACCCAGCGAGAGCATGGCCTTCTCGCCCAGTTCGCTTCCGGGGTAGCGTTCCTGAATGCGCACCAGCAGTTCTTCGCCTTCGCCGCTGGCATCGAGGATGGCCATGCCCAGGAACTTCTTGTTCTTGCCGCCGAGGAACGCCAGGGCGATGCGGTATTCCTTTTCCAGGGCCTGCTCGAAGAGTTCGGAGGCGGGGAAACTGCGGATCAGGTATTCGTAATCGAACAGCGATTCATATAGATCGTCGTCGTCAGCCGTGGCGTTGGCGCGAAGGAAGTAGGCCTGATCGAGCCAGGGGTGCGTGGGGTATTCGTCGATCCAGTCCGAGGCCAGGTCGATTGTCTCGCCATAGTCCTTGGCGGCATAGGCGGCGCGCACCGCCTGAAGCCGGCCTTCCGGGGAATTGGGGGCGTAGGCCGGCTCTTTCTCGAAGTTGCCTTGGTCATCAAGCCGGCGCGTTTCCTGAGCCTGTGCGACAGCGACGGCAAGCATGATGCAGGCAGCCGCGCCGACGAACCGCAATGCCGGTCGAACCCTGATCGCTGTTAAGCGCATAACGAACCTCCGCAATCCGGGCATGATAGAGGTGCGGGCGCAAGGGAGCAACGACAGGGTTGGATTTCCCTCCCTCCCAGGGAGGAATTAGGGGAGGGCCAGGCCGACACACGCCTTGCGATCCGTTTGCACGGATGCGTCAACCTCACGACAACAGGAAATCAATCTCAACCTGGGTCAGGATTTCCGAATTGGCCGCATCGGTCTTGTCATCGTCATCGGAGCCGATGAACCAATCCAGGCCCTTCTTGCCCTGGAGCGTGTCCTTCACGCCGTCTTCGAACACGGTGAGATCGTTGAACACAAACGAGCCATTGAGGCCGCCGCCGAACTTGAGGTTGTTGATGCGGCGAAGGTAATCGTCCTGAGCGGACAGGCCGATCTGCACGCTATTCCACTCGGCGGCGATGGCGACGAGGGCCGCGCGGTCGCTGTCGTAGGCCGTGGAGCTGCCGATGACGATGTCATCATCATCATCGCCGACGACCTTGTCCTTGCCGTTGCCGCCGATGAGCACATCCCGGCCGTCGTCGCCGTCGAGCAGATCATCGCCGTCGCCTCCGACGAGGATGTCGCTTTCCTTGCCGCCGCGGAGCTTGTCCTTGCCCGCGCCGCCGTAGAACTCGGCGATGATGCCCACGACGTGTTTGTCGAGCTTGATGTCATCGTCCCCGTCGCCGCCGAAGACGATGACGCGCTGGACCGGCGGCGGGCCGACGATCACCTTTGACTTCACGTCGTAATCTTTCTCGTCCACTTCGACTTTCAGTTCGCCGACCTGCATGCCGTTCTTGATCGTGATCTTGTCCCTGCCGTCGCTGCCGCCGACGAAGAGCGCAAGCTGGCCGGAGACGGGATCGATGGCGACGGCCAGCAGTTCTATCGTGACGTCGAGCGTCGCGGAGTCGGAGGTCTCGGCTGCGTCAGTAACCGTCACACTGACGGTGAAGGTGTCCATGACCGTCGACGTGAAGTCGATACTCGCTCCGTTGCCGCTGGCGACGATGGCTGACAGCGAGTTGGTGATCACCCATTCAATCGTGTGCGTGTCCAGGGCATCGGGGTCGGTGAAGTCAACCGTGTAAGTCAGCGTCTGGCCGCGCACGCCTTCGGTCAGGCCGTTGATTGCGTTGATCGAGGGCGCGGTGTTGGGCGGGGTGGACGATTCGACGATGGTGCCGGGCCCGCCGGTCGCGCTGAACTCGCTGGTGTCTCGCAAGACCTCGACCATTCCGACGACTTCGATGACCGTGGCCGTGGCGCTGACGATGTCGCCGACAGCGGCGGCGTCGAGCATGTCAGCGGTGAAGTTGGTGGTGCCCGAGACCGTCACCTCTTTGAATCCAATGAACGTCCTGCCCTCGCCGAAGCCTGAGGCGTCGGCCGCCGTGTTGGCGAAGAATTCGATGCGGTACTCGCCCGAGCCGGTCAGCGTGCCGGTGACGGTGGTGGTCAAGCCATCGGACTCGGCACCGGTGACGACCGGCGCGGCGGTGACGGGTGAATCCACCTGGATGCCCTTTACACCGTTGGAGTGAATGGAGTTGCCGAGAATGGCATGAGCGGTTCCGCCGAAGACCTTCACGCCGTCGAGCGCGTTGAAGGCGATGATGTTGCCTTCGCCGCTGCCGGTGCCGCCGACGAGTGTGCCGGAGGTTTCGACATTGATCGACACCCCGTAGCCGCCGTTGGCCAAGGCCGCGGTGCCGGTGATGTCGGTGCCGATCCTGTTGTTCTGGATGATGTTGTTTTTGCCGCTGGTGGTGCTGAAGCCGCTGACTCCCACGCCGTCGCCGCTGTTGCCGGAGATGAGATTGCCGGTGATGGTGTTGTTGTTGCCCGTGGGCGAACCGAAGGCTCCGACGCGGTACAGGGCGATGCCGAACAGGTTGCCGACCGCGGCGGTACCTGCCGCGTTGGTGCCGATCTTGTTGCCTTCGATGAGATTGTTGTCCGCGTTGCCTGTCAACCCGATGCCGAAATCCGTGTTGCCGGAGATGACGTTGTTTCGAATGGTGTTGCCATCGGCTTCACTGATGTTGACGCCGGATTGGCCCATGCCCATGTCCGTCACGCCGTCAAAGCCCACGCCGATGTAGTTGAGTTCAATCAGGTTGTTGATCGGCGTGTCCGGGAGCGCTGTGCTCTTGGCGATGTGAATGCCGTTGATATCAAAGTTCTGCACGGACAGGCCGCGGATTTCATTCTGGCTGGAGAAGACGCGCAGGCCGAAGTCGAACGATCCGCTGATGAACGAGCCGTTGATGCCAATGACGGGTGAGCTGTCGTAGCCGGCCTGAGTCGTGCCGTCGATGACGACGCCGTCGTTGTCCGTCAGTTGCGGAAGCTGCGTGGTCAGGAAGATGGTGTGAGGCCCCGAGCCGGCGATCGCGAAGACGATCCGATCTTTGCCGGCATCCGTGTTCGCCTTGTCGATCGCCCAGCGCAGCGAGCCGTCGCCGCTGTCAGCCGCGGTGTCAACGACGATGTTGGCGTTGACCACCGGCGTGGTGGACATGAGCACGCGCGGCTCGATCACTTCAAAAACCGGAGCTGCAAGGCCCCGGCCTCGCTGTTGACGGCGGGTCATTCGACGATTGTGGCGACCGCCCTGCCACGGGTTGCTCTGCTGCGTCATGGGAGTCCTCTTTCCTGGGGAAGTTGAAATGCTTATAAATACTGGAAACATGCCGGGCACGGACGGACAGTCCTCGATGCTCGTCTATCCTACCGGGAGAATCCTCATTTCAGTGTAAGGAAAAATCCTCATTTGTTGTAGTTTTTCGGCTATCAACTTCGCGGCGGAACATGGGTCCATCCCGATTGTGGCGGGCCTTGCGCATCGTCCTGTGGCCCCTGCTGATATACTGCCTTTCGATGGAGTAGCCCACCACGACGCAGGGAGGCGTCCGGCAATGAACAGCGATCCACAAGCGACCACCTCAACCGCCCTCGACGAAGCGGAGGACCAGACCCGCGCTGAGCCGCGCGTCGTTATCGTCACCGGGCAGCCGCCCAAGCCGGCCTCTTCTCAACACGACATCGACCACGAAGACTTCACGGGCGATCCTGACGCCGGCGATGCCGCGCCGCCTGAGGTCGAAGCGGTCCCGCCGCCCCCTTCCACCCGCATCATCGCGCTCATCAACCAAAAAGGCGGCGTCGGCAAGACGACCAGCACCGTCAACCTCGGGGCCGCTCTCTCGCATCTGGGCATGCGCGTCCTGCTCATCGACCTGGACCCGCAGGCGCATCTGACGCTGCACCTGGGCGTCGATCCCGGCGAGCTTGAACTGAGCAACTACGACCTGCTCGTGGATGACAGTGTGAAAGCGATCGACGTCGTGCGCCAGGTGCAGGACAACCTGTGGGTGCTGCCCGCGGAAGTGAACCTCGCCGGCGCGGAGACGGAACTGGGGCCGAAGCTGATCACAGGCCGGGCCCAGCGCGTGCTCAAGGACAAGCTGGAGCCGCTGCTGGGCGCTAGGGACGGAGGGACGAAGGGACGAAGGAACGAAGGGAACGAGTCGGCGAATCCGCAATCCGCCATCCGCGATCCGCAATCTCAGACTCCCGACTCAGGACTCAGGACGCAGGACGCAGGACCTCGCTTCGACTACATCCTCATCGACTGCCCGCCGAGCCTGGGTCTGCTCACCATCAACGCGCTCTCGTTCGCCAGGGAAGTGTTCGTGCCCATGCAGGCCCACTTCCTCGCCCTGCAAGGTCTAAGCAAACTATTAGAGACCGTCGGGTTCATTCGACAGGGATTTAATCCGCAGCTCGTGGTCAGCGGCGTGATCCTGTGCATGCATGAGAAACAGACACTGCTCGCCGCTGAGGTGACGCGTGATTTGAAGAGTTTCCTCGAAGGGAGCCGCGATCAGGATGTGCCCTGGCGCGATGCGGTGATGCACACGCCGATGATCCGCAGAAATATCAAGCTGGCTGAGTCGCCCAGCTTCGGCGCGACGATCTTCGAATACGCCCCGGACTCCAACGGCGCGGAAGACTATCGTGCCCTGGCGCTGTCCGTGGCGAAGCAGAGTGTGAACGTCGGGCGATGAGGCACGTGAAAACGGGTCGTTCGATGGGTGCCACGGGTCACGGAGGCTCGGCGACGAGACCCGTGCGGACAACCAAAACGCCGCGGACAGTCGAGCACGGGTCTGCG
>JBBDXA010000128.1:0-10241 GCA_040902585.1 Phycisphaeraceae bacterium | reverse complement strand
CCCCCCCCCCGGCTCGTGACCACGAAACACTCGGGAATGTGGAACACGCATGACCGCCCCAATCACCACCACGCCGCTCACCCTCGTCACCCGCACCGCGGCCTACAGCGATGCCGAACCCATCCTCGCGATGCTCATCGAAATGCGCCCCGACCGCGAACGCACCAACATGATTCACCAGGCGATCACCACGCGCACCTGCCACGTGGCGATCGTCGAAGGAAACGTCGCCGCCTTCGCCATTGTCCAGCCGACCTTCTTCGGTCACCCGTTCATCAACTTTCTCTTTGTGCATCCTGACGCCCGCCGTCACGGCGTCGGCCGGGCCCTGATCCGGCACATCGAACAACACGTCGCGACCAAAAAACTCTTCGTCGCCATCGAACGCACTCAGGTCACGCTGCAGGCGTTCTTCATCCGCACCGGCTTCATCGCCAGCGGCTCGGTTGACCACATCAACGACATTGATACGCAGCTCATCTACTTCAAACGCACCGGCGGGTGACGAAACAAGAGGCCGGATCCACCCGGAGCCGGCCCTTTTCGTTCTTCGTCATTGCGATCAGCCTTACCGTTCTTTACGCAACTCGGCGACCGTGCGGCGAAGATCCTCCAACTCCCGGCGAAGCTGGCTGATCTCTTCCGCCATGCGCCCGATCGTGTCCTGCGCCTTCTTGTCATGCTCGGGCAACTTGCCAAAGCCAGGCAAATCCAGCTTCTTGATCGCCTTCTCGCCGGGGGCCGCCTCCTTCTTCACCGGTTTCACGCCTTCATCCGGCGCGGGCTTCTTGATTGCCTTTTCGCCGGGGGCCGCTTCCTTCTTTACCGGCTTCTCGGGTTCGCCGACACCCCTTTGCGCGGCCAACTCCTTCACCTTGCGAAATAACTCATCCGCATCCCCGCGCAGTTTCCGTGCCTCGTCGGCGCGGCCCTCCTTCTCCGCGACAGCCGCCTTCTTCAGCAGCGACACGGCTTCGTGTTTCATCTGCGGAAGGTCATCCGCCGCGACGGCGCGGATCGCCGACAGCGATGACACCAGCGCGATCAAGGTCACGGCGATGCAGGTTCGACATTTCATGACAGGCTCCTTTGGGGTTGACGCATTGAAACCAGTATACCTGCGCGAGCCCGTGCAACCGCCACTTCTGTCGCGACATCGGCTACGAGCGCGCCCGGCGGGCGTCGCCTTCTGCTATTCTGCGTCGCTCGTTCTGATCCACTTTGGAGCTCCCTCATGCCCATCCGCACATCCCTTTTCGACCTCACCGGCCAGGTCGCCCTCGTCACCGGCGGGGCATCAGGCATCGGTAAGGACATCGCCAAAGCTCTCGTCCAGCACGGCGCTAAGGTTCTCATTGGCTCGCGCACCTTGGACAAGGTCGAGGCGGCCGTCACCGAATTGCGTCGCGAAACGGAGACGGATGAAGCTGACCCGATTGAGCCGATCATCGCAGGCATTTCGCTCGATGTGTGCAGCGATGCGAGCGTGGACCTGGGGATGAAAAAGTGCATCGACCTGTTCAGCCGGCTGGACATCCTCGTCAACTGCGCGGGCATCATGATTAAGAAGCCCACGTTCGATCTGACCATGGCGGAGTTCAACGCGGTGCATGATTCGCACGTGACCGGCTCCTTCCGCTGTGCCCAGGCTGCGGGCCACCTGATGCGCGAGCAGCACTCGGGCTGCATCATCAACGTCGCTTCGATTTCGTCCTACGTGGGGCTGACGGAAGTGACTGCTTATGCCAGCGCCAAGAGCGCGATCATGGGCCTGACGCGACAGCTCGCCTGCGAGTGGGCCAAGTTCGGCATCCGCACCAATGGCATCGCGCCGGGGTTCATTCCAACCGAACTCAACAAGAAATTCATGGTGGGTTCCGACCGCGGCCGGCGCATCATCGAGAAGACCCCGATGGAACGCTTCGGCACACCGGCGGAAGTCGCGGGGGCAGCGGTGTACCTCGCCTCGGCGGCAGGCAAGTTTGTCAACGGACACACCATCGTGGTCGACGGCGGTTACCTCATCACCGGCATCGGCGACAGCTTCGCGCCGTGGGCGCGGCCCGAAGGCGCGTGAAACATGATTGATGGTTAGCGGTCGGGCCGAGTCCGCGAGGCCCACCCGTGGAGGCAGACATCATGCAATGGCTCAGCGGCATTCTGATCGTTCTCGGCATGACGCACGTGGTCTTGGCGGGGTCGGGCGGACTGAAAGTCATGCGGATCTTCGGTGCCTATGACATGATCGCGGCCTACACGCTAGTCATCTCTGGCATCTGCATCTGGGGATTGACCCATATGAAGTCCTCCGCCAGTGCCCGCGACAAAGCGAACCGGCCTGAAGACGAGGACCGCCAAGCGTGAAGCCCATCCGTGCCATCTGTGAAATCCGTGGTTAACTTCCTTCATTTCACCCCAGAATCCGCCTATGAAACTCCTCGAAAAACTCGTCACCACCCCCGGCATCCCCGGCCGCGAACATCGCATGCGCGATCTCATCAAGAAGGAATCGAAGGACCTGTTCGACTCCGTGCGCGAAGATGCGATGGGCAACCTCATCTGCGTCAGAAGGGCCAAGGGCCAGGGGCCAGGGGCCAAGGGAAAGACAAAGAACCCGACCAAGGTCATGATCGCCGCCCACATGGACCAGATCGGGTTCATGGTCAAGCACATCGACGACAAAGGTTTCATCCGCGTCGTGCCCGTCGGCGGGTTCGACACGCGCAATCTCTTCGCCCGTGTCGTCACCATCTGCCCTGACCCGCGCGATCCCAAGAAAGACATCACCGGCGTGATGAACCCCAGCGGCAAACCCATTCACATCGCCACCGAAGAAGAAAAGAAGAAGATCCCCGAAGTGGGCGACTTCACCATTGACCTCGGCCTGCCCGGCGACGAAGTGGCGAAGAAAGTCAAGGTCGGTGACATGGTCGTCCTCCAGGCTCCGATGCACGAGATCGGCAACACCGTCGTTTCACAATGCCTGGACAACCGCATTGCCTGCTGGCTCGCCATCCGCTCGATTGAAAAACTCGCCAAGTCCAAAGCAGGCCACGCAGCAGAGATTCACTGCGTGTTCACCGTGCAGGAGGAAGTCGGCCTGCGCGGGGCGCTCACCAGTGCCTACGGCATCAAGCCTGACATCGGCATCGGCCTAGACACCACGCTCTGCGTCGATACGCCCGGCGTGCCCGATGACCTGCGCACCACCAAGCAAGGCGACGGCGCGGGCATCACCTGCATGGATTCCTCCGTCATCAACGATTACGACCTGATCGAAGAATTCGAAGCGGTCGCCAGGAAGAACAAGATCAAGTACCAGCGCTCGATCCTGGCGCGGGGCGGCACCGATTCGGGCGCGATCCAACGGGCCGGCGAAGGGGCCCGCGTGCTGACTTTCAGTTGCCCGACGCGGTACATCCACACCGTCACTGAAATGATCCATAAGGATGATCTCTTCGCCTGCCGGGATCTGCTGGCGGCGTGGATGGGGCAGGTGAAATGACGGGAGCACCATCCGGGAGCACCATCCCGAACGGGTGGTGCTGTTGTCGTCCGACCACCTGTTGCGATCCCTGGTTCGTAAGTAGCCTATTGGAAGACCTGAGCCAACAGCACCACCCTATCGGAATGGTGCTCTCGACTTGGCAACAGCCCGCCCTTCCACTATTCTGCCCGCCCCGATTCAAACTGCGGCCGGTGGGAAAACGGCCCATTCATCCCTCCACACAGGTGCATTCATGGCTTCCCAAGGTGTGATCACTCAGGTCATCGGCTCGACCTTCGACGCTCGCTTCCCCGAGAGCGATTTACCCGAAATCTACAACGCGCTGACGCTCACCGCGACCAATTCCAGCGGCGACATCAAACTCGTCGGCGAGGTGCAGCAACACCTGGGCGGCGGGCAGGTGCGTGCAGTCGCGCTCGGTTCGACCGACGGCGTCAGCCGCGGCATGAAGGTCACTGATACCGGCGCTCCCGTCTCCGTGCCTGTGGGCGAAGCCGTGCTCGGCCGCGTGTTCAACCTGCTGGGCGAGCCCATCGACAAGCGCGGTGACATCACCGTCACCAAGCGCATGCCCATTCACCGCGAACCGCCCGAGTTCGTTTCCCTCAATCCGAAAACAGAAATCCTCGAGACCGGCATCAAAGTCGTCGACCTGCTCTGCCCGTTCGTCCGCGGCGGCAAGATCGGCCTGTTCGGCGGTGCGGGCGTCGGCAAGACCGTCATCATCCAGGAGATGATCGCCCGTGTGGCCCGTGAGTTCGGCGGTTACTCCGTGTTCTGCGGCGTGGGCGAGCGCACTCGCGAGGGCAACGATCTCTGGCTGGAAATGCAGGAAGCCGAATACACCGATGCTGAGGGCAATAAGGCCCACGTGCTCGACAAGGTCGCCATGGTGTTCGGCCAGATGAACGAACCGCCCGGTGCGCGTCTGCGTGTCGCCCTCTCCGGCCTGACCATGGCGGAAGATTTTCGCGACTCCTCCGGTAAGGAAACGCTGATCTTCGTGGACAACGTCTTCCGCTTCACGCAGGCGGGTTCGGAAGTCTCCGCGCTGCTGGGCCGCATGCCGTCAGCCGTGGGTTATCAGCCGACGCTTTCGACGGAGATGGGTCAGCTCCAGGAACGCATTACCTCGACGGACAAGGGTGCCATCACGTCGGTACAGGCGATTTACGTGCCCGCCGACGACCTGACCGACCCCGCACCGGCGACGGCGTTCAGCCATCTCGATGCGTTCGTCGTGCTCGCTCGCGGCATTGCGGAAAAGGGCATTTTCCCCGCTGTCGATCCGCTCGCTTCGACTTCGACCATTCTCGACCCCAGCATTCTCGGCGAGGAACACTATGCCGTGACGCGGCAGGTGCAGTCGATCCTCCAGCGTTACAAGAGCCTGCAGGACATCATCGCCATTCTCGGCGTGGATGAACTGGCGCAGGAAGACAAGTTGATCGTGTCCCGCGCTCGTAAGATCGAACGCTTCCTCTCGCAGCCGTTCTTCGTGGCCCAGCAGTTCACGGGCTTCGAGGGCATTTACACGCCGCTGAAGGAAACGATCGCGTCGTTCCGCAGCCTGTGCAACGGCGAAGCGGACGACCTGCCCGAGAGCGCGTTCATGTACGTGGGCAACCTCGACGACGCCCGCGCCAAGGCGGAGAAAATGAAGGCGGAGTAAGCCCCGCCGCTTGCGGCTTCGCATTCCGTGATCAGCGCCTACAATAACTGGCGATGTCACACGACCCCTACAACCCGCAGGTGATTCTCCGCGACGGTAAACCGACGGCTGTGATTCTCGACATCGAAGACTACGAGGCACTGCTCGAACGGTTGGAACAGGTCGAAGACCTTCGCGCCATCCGTGCGATGAAGGCGGACGATCGCCAGACCATCACATTTGAAGAGTACCTTCGCGAGAAGGATCGCGGTGTATCGCGTTGAGATCACCCGTATCCTTTACGACATTGATGACAAAGTGATCACAGTGGTTGTCATTCGTGTTGCCCATCGTCGGGAGGCGTATGACTGACCCGAAACCGAAGGAGGTTTGCTGGTGACTCAACGTCTCGCGATTGCCCTTCTGTTCCTTGCTTTCGTCGCCCCTGTGGGAGCGCAGAACAAGCCCAAATCCGACGCCCGCTGGATGAACTCGCAGCTTGGCCCGACCTTCGCCTCCACCTTCCAGTTCAAAGCCAAAGGCCGCAACGGCGTCGCCAAGGGCCTGGCGATTCGCATCGGTGACAAGGGCGAGGCGGCGGTGCTCTTCGATACGGACACCGCGTCCTACGCCGCGGGCTGGGTCGGCGACTTCGTCGTCATCAAGGCCGGCCGCGATGCGCTACTTGATAATGATGCGCCCGGCGAACAGAATCTCGCATGGTCCACACCGTCCGGTCCCGGCTGGGCGAAGGGTAACGATTGGTCTGATCCCCGCCCGCGCGCTCACGGTCCCCTCCCGCGCGATCACACGAAGTTCAAAGGCCACTGGATGCACGGCGACCGCGTCGTGCTTCACTACACCGTTGGCGGCGTTGACGTCATCGAATCACCCTGGGCGGCGCCTGTTGAGAAGACCACACAGTTCATCCGATCATTCGAGATCGCCCCTTCAAAGGAGAAGATGGTCCTGCTCGTGTTCGAGGCCGACGGTGAAAAGAACGAGTCAAATAATGACGGCGTCAACCAGATGGCCGTTGTTATCGGTAAGGATCGCACGACGATCGCCGGCATCACCGGCGACATCGGCAAGCTCTCGTTCAAGGCGGACAAAGGCCGCGTCACGCTCTCCATCGCGCCGCACGATAAGCCGCTGCGATTCAACCTGTACATCAACATGGACTCGGAGGAATCGGTAGCAGTCAGAGGCATGCCGCCCACCGACGTACGCGCCCTCACCAAACCCGGCCAGCGCCGCTGGTCGCAGATTCTCACCGTCAAAGGCACGCTCGGCAAAGAGAAAGGACCGTACGTCGTCGACACCATCACCGCGCCGTACGACAACCCCTACAAATCCATCATGCACTTCGGCGGCTTCGATTTTCTAAAGGACGGCACCGCCGCGGTCTGCACCATGGAAGGCGATGTCTGGCTGGTCAAAGGCATCGACGGCGATCTCGACGAAATCACCTGGCAGCGTTACGCCACCGGCATCTACCACGCGCTGGGTTTGAAGATCGTCGATGAGAAGATTTACGTCGTCGGTCGCGATCAGATCACGCGCCTGCACGACGCCAACCACGACGGCGAAGCGGACTACTACGAAAACTTCAACAACGATGGGATGGTCACCTTCGGCTCACACGAGTATGTGACGAATCTGGAAACCGATCCACAAGGCAACTTCTACCACATCCGCTGTGGCAACGGCTCTGATCACGGCGGCACGCTCGCCCGCATCAGTAAAGATGGCTCCAAGTACGAAGTCGTCGCCACCGGCTTCCGCAACCCCGATGGCATGGGGGTCAGTCCGGCCGGCATCATCACCGCGGCTGACAACCAGGGCGATTGGGTCCCCTCCTCGCGCATCGACATCGTCGAGCAAGGCGGCTTCTACGGCCACATGGGCAACCATCACCGCAACCCCGCGCCTAAAGATTACGACGGCCCGCTCTGCTGGATTCCCCACGCCATGGACAACTCCTCCGGCTCACAGGTCTGGGTCGAAAGCAACAAATGGGGCCCGCTCGAAGGACAGATGCTCCACCTTTCCTACGGCAAATGCACGCTCTTCAACGTGCTCGAAGAAAAAATCGAAGGCGTGCCCGGCAAGCCCGTGCAGGGCGGCGTCGTGCAGTTCCCTCTGAAGTTCTCCAGCGGCATTCATCGCGGCCGATTCAGCCCGCACGATGGCCAGCTCTATCTTGTCGGCATGAAAGGCTGGCAGACCAGCGGTGCCCGCGATGGCAATTTCCAGCGCGTGAGATACGTCGGCGGCAAGGTGAACATGCCTGTCGCGCTCACCGTTCATGAGAACGGTGTGCGACTCACCTTCACCGAACCGCTCGATCGCGAACTGGCCGAGGATGTGCAGAGCTATAACGCCCAGCGATGGAATTACATCTGGGCGAAGACTTATGGCTCCAAGGACTGGTCTGTTGCTGATCCGAGCAAACAGGGCCGCGATGCGATGAAGGTCACCGGCGCAAAGCTTTCAGCGGATGGCAAGACGGTGGACCTGTTCATCGAAGATATGAAGCCCGTGATGCAGATGGCGATCACGTACAACCTCGAGTCAGTTGACGGCGAGAGCATGAAGAACACGGTGTATCACACGATTCACAAGCTCGGCCCCGCGCTGAAGTGATTTTCGTTCCGCGCCAAGCCCGATGGCGAGTCCGCCGGGGGACGAGCCGTCGGGGTACTTTTAGTCTCAGGACGCCGATACCCCAACGGCTCGTCCCCCGCCAGGCCTCGCCATTGGGCTTGAATGGAAAGAACAAAAATGCTCACCCGCCGCGCACTTCTCCTCACCGCTCTGCTCGCCTGTGTGCCTTGCGTGCTGCACGCGGCCGAGACTCCACTGCGCATCCACATTATCTCCGGCTCCAACGAGTACAAGTCCGAAGCCTCGCTCAAACCCTTCGCCGCCGAGCTTGCGAAAAAATACCACGTCAGCATCACCGCCTCATGGGTAAAGGACGGCGCGACGGACCTGCCTGAGGTAGAAAGAATCAAGGATGCAGACGTACTGCTTGCCTTCACACGGCGAATGAAGCTGCCTGCCGATCAACTTGCGATCGTCAAAGCCCACTGGGAAGCGGGCAAACCCATCGTCGGCATCCGCACCGCGAGTCATGCCTTCGATAACGAAACGAACAAAGTCTTCGACCGCGAAGTGCTCGGCGGCGACCATCAGAGCCACTACGCCAATGAACCGGTGACGGTGACGATCGATCCTGCCGCGAAGGATCATCCGGTGCTCCAGGGCACGACCGAGTTCACTTCCCGCAAGCTCTATAAGACCGGCATGCTGGCCAGGGGCGTGACCGTGCTGGAGTACGGCGACATCGGCAAGGGGAAACAGGCGGTGACGTGGATCCACGAGTACAAGGGCGGCCGGGTGTTCTACACCTCGCTGGGCGTGCCCGAAGACTTTGAGCACGAACATTTCAGGCGCATGCTGACGAACGCGATTTTCTGGACGACGAAGCGCGAGGTGGAGAAGATGAAGAAGTCATGAGCTGACGTTCGGATGAACTATGCAATAGCCCCCGACGGAAGCCGGGAGTTGCGTTCGACTTTTAGCAGCGGTCATCCTCTTCGTGAGTTGGCAACCCCGCTTTCGCCGGGGGCTTTTGGGGCTATTGGTCTGCTCCTGTTTAATCTCCAAAATCACCAAAGGCTGATCGCGTGCGGTGACTTCATCCTGTCGCACGCCGGTTGGCTTATCATTCCCCCATGCCCGGCACGTTTCGCGTTCTCTGGAGAGTGATGAGTGGTCAGCGCCTGCGCTACGGCGCGGCGATTGCCGCGATCGCGCTGGCGACGATGTGCATGTATGGCGTTCCCCTCGTGGGCAAGGCGACCATCGATGACGCGGTGGCGCGGTATGCGGGGGAAGTGGTCCGCTCCGATTCCCCTCCCTCTCGGGGAGAGGTCAGGGGAGGGTCGGTCGAACAGCCTGTTGACGCCTCTGCACAATCGACCTCTTCAGCATCCGCCGACGCGACCGTCCCCCAGCCCCTCCCTGGGAGGGAGGGGAGTTCGAGCAATCCACAATCCGCAATCCGCAATCCGCAATCGTCTCCCTCCTCCGTCATCGCCACCCTCGGCGGCCCGGACTACCTCGCCAACAACCTCTGGCTCGCCGCCCTGGCGATGGCCGTCCTCACCGCCTTCGCCGGCCTGTTCACCTATATGAAAGGCCGACTCGCCGCCCGCGCCTGCGAAGGCATCGCGCGCAACCTGCGCGATCAACTTTACGATCACCTCAACAAGCTGCCCTGTTCCTATCTCGACAAAGCGGACACCGGCGACCTCGTCCAGCGATGCACAAGCGACGTGGAAACGACGCGGCTGTTTCTCTCCGTGCAGGTGGTGGATATCGGGAGCGCGCTGATCCTGCTCGTCACCGTGTTGCCGATCATGTTGTGGCTGGATGTGCGGATGACGATCGTATCGCTGGTGCTGGTGCCGGTGATCATCATGTTCGCGTTGATCTTTTTCTTCAAGGTGAAGTTCCGCTTCAAGGCGGTGGAGGAAGCGGAGAGCAAAATGACCACGGTGGTGCAGGAGAACCTCACCGGCATCCGCGTGGTGCGGGCCTTTGCCCGGCAGGCGTTTGAGCGTGACAAGTTCGCGGCGATCAACGGTGAGTATCGCGATCGTTCGTTCAAGCTGGTCACGCTGATGGCGTGGTACTGGACGCTGTCGGACATTCTGGTTCTGTCGCAGATGTGCCTGTCGCTGGCTTTCGGAGCGTACTGGATCGCGGCGGGCGAGATGTCCGTCGGGACGGTGTACGCGTTCCTGGCATACTTGCAGATGATGCTCTGGCCGGTGCGTCAGATGGGGCGGATTCTGACGGACCTGGGCAAGGCGGTGGTGGCGCTGGGGAGGATTCGGGAGATATTGAATGAGGAAGAGGAAGGAGAGGGCCAAGGGCCAGGGGCCAAGGGCCAAGGGATTAAAGGAGTTGAACAGCCGGCTGCGGTCAGTCCCCTCTCCCCTTGGGAGAGGGGGCCGGAGCAATCCACAATCCGTGATCCGCATTTTGCAATTCCCTTGGCCCCTGGCCCTT
>JBBDXA010000127.1:0-28484 GCA_040902585.1 Phycisphaeraceae bacterium | reverse complement strand
CGCCGCGTTGCGGCTGAATCCATGGCATTCGATCAACCCCCGGAAGTCTTGGCGACTCATTAGCGGATCGCACCCCGCCACATTCTTGTGGCGGCCGGCCAACCTTCTTAGCATGAGACCCGTGAAACCCATGAAACCAAACCTGATCCTCCTCATCACGCTGGCCGCGGCCCTCTTCTGCCTGCAATCGTCGGCCTTCTCCCAAGTCCCCAAAAAACTCCGCCCGCCCAACGATGCCACCGACACCTACGAAGTCCTCAAGCTCCGCGGCTGGACCTTGCGCATCTCCCATCGCTTCAAGCCGCACGACGATCTGAAAAAGGAAGTGCTCGAAGAAGTTGACTCCCAGCTTCGCCGGATCACGCTGCTCGTCGGCGAGAAGGCGCTCGCTGAGCTGCGCAAGACGGAAATCTGGATCGAGCACGAGTTCCCCGGCCGGGCCCAGTACCATCCCAACCGACAGTGGCTCACCGACAACGGCTACAACCCCGAGAAGACCGGCACCATCGAGATCGCTCACGCCAAAGGCTTTCTCGAATGGCGCGACCGCACGGTGATGACCCTGCTGCACGAACTGGCGCACGCCTACCACGACAAGTCGCTCGGCTTCGAGGAGCCTCGCGTGATCGCCGCGTACGAGGCCGCGAAGAAGAGCGGCAGGTACGACAAAATCCTGCGCGACAAGGGCTACATGATCAAGCACTACGCGATGGACAATCACAAGGAGTACTTCGCCGAGATGGTCGAAGCGTACTTCTGGTGCAACGACTACTACCCGTTCGTCTACGGCGAACTGAAGGAGTTTGACCCGCAAGGCTTCAAAGTGATGGAGGACATTTTCGGAAAGCGGTTTGAGGATGATCCGAGGGTGCATGAGGAGGGGAAGAAGAAGGAAGTTGTGGAGAAGAAGGAGTGACGCGAGCCGCCCTTCGGCCCTTCCCCCTTTTTCACGGATTTGAAGACTAACCATTCATGCAGGAGGCACCGCGATGCTCCGACTCATCTGTTCATGCCTTTGCCTGTCGGCGCTACTGGGCCTGGCGGGTTGCGGAACGCCGATGCGGATCGTCTCCGATGGGACGGGATCTGCCGTCATACCTCTGCGAGGTCTTGGAGATGGGTTTCCCAAGGAAGTCCGATCTGCACTCCATCAGCCAGGAGTGGTCGATGCTGATAGTTTATATGTGCGTATATATTATAACGACAGAGGCTATCGTGGGTATATTGCAAATGTGTATCGGTTCTGGGAGGGCGGTCAAAGTCTTATTCGCGGACAGTTTCTAGGTAGCGACCGTCCTGCGGACCACGAGCCGATCGTAACTCGGATCGATGGTGACGTGCGAGGCGAACAACTGGCGATCCCTCCTGGGGTTCTCGGGGCAACGGTGGGTGTATACAAAGTCGTTGCCGACGATATCTATATCGAGAATTTTGACCGTCACTTTCCTGGAGGCCCGACCTTTCGTGTATATCATGGCAAAATCGATGAGAATGGCTTCACATTGCATCGCTATTACGACCTAACGGGGCTGTTCCCGAATTGGAAGGATTGGAAGGCCATGGAGCAACCGCTGCGTTACATCCGCCACCGTGTCGGACCTATGGAAGGCTCGCCGACCTGGTGATCACCGGCGTTTCAGCGTCGAGTTTCTTCACCGATTTGAAGACTAACCATTCCTGCAGGAGGCACCGCGATGCTCAGACTCATGAGGTCATGCCTTTGCTTGGCGGTGGTCCTAATTCATACAGGTTGCGGAACGCCTTGGCGGCTGGTCTCCGATGGGACAGGATCTACCGTCATACCTCGGCGCGGTTTTGGAGAGGGGTTTCCCAAGGAGATCCGATCTGCGCCCCATGAGCCTGGCAGGGTTGATCCTGATAGTCTATATGTTCGTATTTATCGCGACTTTGATGGGTATATTGCAAGTGCGTATCGGTTTTGGGAAAGTGGCCAAAGTATTATTCGCGGAAAGTTTCTGGGTAGTGTGCGTCCTGCAGACGATGAGCCGATCGTAACTCGGCGCGATGGTGACGTGCGAGGCGAGCAACTGGCAATCCCTCCTGGGGATGTTGGGGCAATTGTGAGTGTATATAAAGTAGTAGCCGACGACATCTATATCGAAACTTTTGGTCGCCACTTTTCCGGAGGCCCGACCTTTCGTGTTTATCACGGCAAAATTGATGAGAAAGGCTTCACATTACATCGCTATTACGACCTAACGGGACTGTTCCCGAATTGGAAGGATTGGAAGGCCATGAAGCAACCGTTGCGTTACATCCGCCACCGTGTCGGACCCATGGAAGGCTCGCCAACCTGGTGATCACCGGCAAGCAGGCCTGCCCGTCACAGATCGCGCAAGAACTGATACGTCCCATGCCCCGCATCGCGCAGCGCGCCACGGCGGACCAGTTCGCCCCAGACCTCATACCTCCAATCGCCTGGCGGCTCTATTGCCGCGATCTGCGAGGTCTGTCCTTTGGACATCGGATTGCGACTGTCGATCCGCGACACATCATCGAGCACCAGCAACTTCATCCGTTTCTTGAACGCCTTCAGTGCGCTCTTGAGCGTTGCATCATCAATGGATGAATCACTCTTTGCTTCACTCGCTGCGCCGCTGCCCCCGCTGAGCGAAGTGATAATCGCGGTGACATCCTCGACATCCCTTCGCGCGATGGCGTTATCCAGATGATTGCCCGCCGCCGTCGTGCCCTTGAGCAGGTTGTAAAGCTGCTTCCACTCGGCGCTGGCGCGGCGAGGATCGGGGAAGGCCTTGATGGCGGCGAGCAGTGCGTCGAGCTTCGGGAGGATGTCTTGAATCGATGCCATGAGCGGTATTCTATCGAGAGGAACGCAACGCCCCAGGCCCAATCCGAAGGAACGATTCATGAAGCCACACCGCCAACCCTTGCTGCTCGCTGTCGCGCTCGCCATCGTGACCTGCCTGACGGGCGCGACGATCGCCGCGCCGGGGGTGCCGGGGGCGCCGGGGTCTGCGAAACCCAACGTGCTCTTCATCGCCATCGATGACCTGCGAACCGAACTCGGCTGCTACGGCATCAAACACGCCATCAGCCCCAACATCGACAAGCTCGCCTCGCAGGGCATGACCTTCACGCATCACTATGTGCAGGTCGCCACCTGCGGCTCCTCGCGATACGCCCTGCTCACCGGTCGCAGTCCGAGCCATTCCAAAGCGATGGGCAACAACGCGATGTACGGCGGCCCATCACAACTCAGTGATAAACAACTCGACGGCGCGCAGACGCTGCCCGAGCTTTTCCGCCGCAGCGGCTATCACACCATCTGCATCGGCAAGATTTCGCACACGCCCGACGGCCGCGTCTTCAACTACAACGGCACCGGTGACGGCCGCGATGAGATGCCCCACGCCTGGGACGAACTGCCCACGCCCTTTGGCCCGTGGAAGCGCGGCTGGGGCACCTTCTTCGCCTACGCCGACGGCAAGCATCGCGAAGACGGCAAAGGCCATCGTGACCTGATGGAGTTCACGGCGGAGAAGGATGAAGACCTGCCCGATGGGCTCATGGCAAACACGGCGATCGAAAAGCTCCGCGCGATGAAGGCGAGCGGCAAGCCGTTCTTCATGGGCCTGGGTTTCTTCAAGCCGCATCTGCCGTTCGTCGCGACGAAGGGCGATTGGGAGGCGGTCGCGAAGGTGAAGATGCCTTCGCCGCCGCAGCCTGAAAAAGGCGACACCGCCTACTGGCACGGCAGCGGGGAGTTCTATGGCTACAACATGCCCTTCAAGAAGACCAAACCGCTCAGCGCGGAAGACACGCTCGCCGCCCGGCGAGCGTATCTCGCCTGCGTGCGCTACAGCGATCGACAGGTTGGCAAAGTGCTGGCCGCCCTCGAAGAACTGGGCCTGAGCGAGAACACCATCGTCATTCTCTGGGGCGATCATGGCTGGCACCTGGGCGACTCGGCCATCTGGGGCAAGCACTCGCCGCTGGAGCGCGCGATGCACAGCCCGCTGATCATCCGCGCGCCGGGCGTGACGAAGGCTGGTACGAAGAGCGAGGCGATGGTCGAATCGCTGGATATGTATCCCACGCTGATTGATCTGTGTCAGCCTTCGTTCACGAAGACGTCACATCCGCTCGATGGCCTGTCGCTCAGGCCGCTGCTGACGGGAGAGAAGAAGACGATTCGCGAAGCGTCGACGAGCTACTGGGGCGGCGCGGTCACGGTGCGCACGGCGACGCATCGACTGATCGTCACGCCAAGTAAGGATGGGCCCAGGAAGGTCGAGCTGTACGCCATGAGCGAAGGCGATGACCCGGTACACAACCTCGCGGATAAGGAGCCCGCGCTGCTCGATCGCATGATGAAACTTCTGCCGGAGAAATAGCTACTCGTATGCAAGCTGCGCCGTCGCCGTGCAGTCCGCATCCGCCTTCACACGCAGCCAGTGAGCGCTGAACTCGAGCGGGAATTCGAAGCGTGTCGTTTCGCCTTTCGTCACCTTGAAAGACTTGTAAACGTGAAAGCCGGTCTGGTGATCGAAGTCCACTTCCAGCGTGATGGTCACATCTTTGTCGGCCGTCAGCGCGAGTGACTTGTGGTCGTAGCCCGTGATCAGGTACGGATCCGAAGGCTGCCTCGCCTTCACGGGCGTGTCCTTCCAAGGGCCGCCGCGACCGACAGGCTTGCCGAGTTTCCACAGGTCATCGACGCCGCCGAACCAGAGCGCAGCCTTGTGGCTGGGGTCGATGAAGACGTGCCCATCCTGCGTCGCATCACTCCGCACGCCGGTGAGAACGAGCAAGCCTGCCCACGAACAGAAATCCATGATTTGTTTCGAGTGACTGGCGACAGGACGCATGAGGTGAAACTCGGGCGGGTCGCCGTTGCTCAGGAGCGGCACCTCGTAGAACGTGCCATGGAACTGCGCCAGGTGCCGTTCGCTTTCGACCTCGCGACTCCCTCGCGGCCAACCCGCGGCGAAGGGCCTGTCGAACGCCGCATCGCCCTTGGGCAATCGCAATCGCTTCCCGCGATGCATGAGAATCACCGAAGCCTCATCCACCGTGAACTCCGGCTCCGTCTTGAGCAATGTCTTGAGTTTCGCATCCAACTCATCCGACTCGAACGTGAACGAATCCTTCTGAAACTCCAAGGCCCGATCATCGCTGGTGATCAGCTTCAAGTTGCGATTCTGTTTCGCCGCGTACACCACGCCGCTGAATACCTCCTTCGCCGAAACCTCCGCCAGCCCGGCGAACAGGTCGCGGCCTTCAGCAGGATCGCGAAGCGAAGCATCGGTGAGATGGAAGAAAGCGGTGGCGATGCTGTCACGACTCGCCGTCAGCCGCATCCACTGGGCCTTCACTTCCGGCGGAATCGTGATGCACTCGTAGCCGCCATCCACGACGTCGATCGCTCGCCAGGCCGTCCACTTGCCTGTGCCATCGACATCGACTTCGAGCGTGAACGTGACAGGCTCGCCGGCCTTGGCGCTGGCAACGTCCGCTTCACGTGTCGGCATCGAGACCTTCGCCGTCGGGTCAGGCTTGAGCTTCAAGTCCTTCGCATCGCTCGCCACGAACGCCGTGTGCGGCATGCCGAACGATCCCTTGGTGTGCTCGGTCTCGTTCGCGGGCACTTCAATCGCGCCTGCCTTGAACGCGCGCTTGTAGATGAGGTCGCGATGGTTTTCGCCCCACGTGAGCGTCAGGTCCGTCTTTTCCCACTCATTGTTCAACTCCGGGTTGCCTCGCTCGTCGACCGCGAGATAAACCGTCACATCATGACTCACCTCGAACGTAAACCCCGGCGCGGGCTTCTTCCAGTCACCGCGATTGACCGTCACACGCGGCAGACTCTCGAGCGCATCAGGCATCAGCGTGATCTTCTGCTGATCCGAAGCCCGCAGCGCCGCCCCCGACGCGCCCGCGGCCCCCGCCGCCGCTTGCGTCTTCGCGCCGACCGCCAGATGCAGCACGCGCCGATCGAACCCCGCAATCAAAAACGCATCCGATGGCACGCCCGCCTTCACCGCATCGCCCACCCAAGGCCCGCCGAACCCGCTCGCGGGGCCCCACTGCTTCAGGTCGTCAGCGGTACCGATCCACAGATTCGACTGCGGCTGCCCCGCGAGTTTGTTCCCCTGAATGCTCGTCTCATCCGTCGCCAGCACGAGCTTGCCGTTCCACTCGCAGAAGTCCGGCACGTAGCGCAGGTGACTGCCGATGGGTCGAATGCCGCCGGTGTCATCCTTCGCGAAGGACTTGGGAAAGTCGAAGAACATGCCGTGCATGTCCATCATGAATCGACCGTTGCCGATCTCGCGAATGCGGGGCCACTCGGTGTACCAGCCGTGCTTCGCGTCATTATTGAGTGATGCCTTGGGCAACAGAAAGGTGTGCCAGGTTCCGCCGTCGAGCAGTTTCAATCGCAGCGAGCGCCGGTCCCAGCCCATGGCCCACAGCGGCGCATCATCACTCGCGCCCTTGCCGCCGAAGATGCCGTCGGGGCCGGTGACATCGGTGTACTGCTTGCGCTCGACGATGCGCCAATCCTTGCCGTCCCACTCGGCCAGCACGCCCGCTTCATCATCGTTCTTCGCCGCCCCGCCGACGAGCAAGGGCTTGTAGGAACCTGCCGCGTGTTCGCCGTTGTTGGAGACCACGAGCCGGCCCTGCGTCACATACGCGCCCTTGCCATGCCAGCCGGGCACGGGCTTGGCGAAGAGCTTTGTCGCTTTCAGCGTGCGCACGTTCGCTTCGTACAGCGCGCCTTCCATGTCGTAGTAATAGACCTGGTTCGCAGGATCCGTCAGATGCCGCGTGATGGCGGTGATGCGGGCGGGCATCGCGGCAGGGGTGATGACGCGCACCGCGCCCTTCGCATCGATGAGGTAAGGTCCGATGAGAAGCTGGTTCGACTCACGATGGATCATGCGCCCCGCGGGTGTGCCGCCGACGCTTTGCGGATGTACCTTCATGTCCAGGCCTGCGTCGATGGAAAAGAGCTTGTGCTCGCTGCCGCGCGGCATGTGCGGCGCGTAGTTGATCATCCACAACCTGCCCGCCCAAGGCACCACCGCGCCGATGCCGCACTCATCGTGCCCGCCCTTGGTATGTGCTCCGTTCTCGCTGTAGATGCCGTAAGTCGTCAGGTGCGGATAGACGCCGCTGATCTGCCGGTGTTTCGCGGGTTGCGCCTCCTGAGCGGCGACGCGCGACAGGTGCAACGCGAAAAGGGCGGTCAGCAACACGCACAGGCTAAGTCGAGTCGGTTGGTTCATATTGAAAGCATAGCGATGCGCCGTGCATCCGTTTGGCGTTAGAATGGAAAATGCCCGGCTCAACCGTCCGCAATCCGGCAGTCAGTCCCTTTGAAGGAAACCCCATGCCTCAACGATCCATTTCCCGTGCCACGCTCTTGATCGCATCCGTCCTTCTCGCAGTCGCGGGTCCACCCGCGGCCGGCGATGTCGGCGTCGGAGCCAAACCCGTCGAAGGGGCCGAGGTCATCTTCGACGGCTCTCGTGAAATGCTCGACGCGAAATGGACTTACTGGAAAGGCCCGCGGTTCTCATCGTCGCTGCCCATCAAGTGGAAGATCGTCGATGACCCGGTTGATAAAGGCACCGTCGTGCAGAGCGATGACCCGGCCGCGGCGGGCGGCAAGTACGGCACGGCTGACATCGTCACCAAAAAGGAATACAAGGACTTTCGTCTGCACATCGAATTCCTCGTCACCAAGAAGGGCGGCAACAGCGGCGTCTATCTTCAGAACCGCTACGAGATTCAGGTGCTCGACGGTGACAAGACCAAGCACGGTATGGGCGCGGTCATCAACGAAACCGAATCGCCGTACAAAGCCTACCACGGCATCGGCAAGTGGAACGCGTACGACATCACCTTCCGCGCCGCCCGCTTCACCGACGGCAAACGCACCGAGAAGGCCCTGGTCACCATGTACTTCAACGGCAAGAAGGTTCACCTCAATCAGGCCATCACCAAAGTCTGGGGCGGCGCGAACTCAGGCATCGACGGAGGGAACAACGGCGGCAACGGCATCACCGACACGCCCGGCGGACTGAAGCTCCAATGCGAAGGACACGATGTGCGCTTCCGCAATATCTGGATCAAGGAACTGAACCTCGAAAAGCCCGAGACGGACTTCAAGGAGTGAGAATCAATCCTTGACTTCCTCGACCTTGACGACATCCATCTGCACGAACTGACCGTTGTAAGGTTCGGTCGCGATCTCGGGAATGGTGAGCTTCTTGAAGTTGGAGATGAGTTTGCCGTTCTGTCCGTCGCCGGTGAGCGTGATGGTCGCGCCGCCGTCGATCTGAATGGTCTTGGTGTAGTCGATGGTGAAGATCTGGTGGCCGACCTTGTCCTGTCGGTTGAGGAAGTAGTGCGACTGGGGCGAGGAGATTTCGATCTTGTAGATGTTGTAGGTGTTGTTGTTGGGGCTGCCGCCGATGTAGAAGTAATCGCCGTCCTTCTTGCCGTCCTTGTACATCATGGGTTCGACGACGCCTCGGAAGCGGATGGTGACGTTGTACTTTTTGCCCTTCTCGCCGCCGAAGCTTTTCACGGCTTTGAAGTTGTCGGTCTTGAACGGATCGCCGGTGACGAGTCCGCTGCTGCAATCCGCGCCCGGCCTGGGCTGATCGGGCATCTTTTCCTTGCAGGGAAACTCCCAGCGGAAGCCGTTCAGTTCCGCGGCAGGTCCCGCGGGAGCAGCAGCAGGCGCGGCAGGTTTTCCGGCCTTCGGGTTCTCTTCCGCGGCGGAAAACAGAGCGGCCGAGGAACCCGCAATCACAAACGCGAGTGCGGCGATGCCAGTTACGATCCTGCTGTTCGTCGTCATCAGATGTGCCTCTAAGTAGCGAGTGTTTCCATTGCATTCACCCGACCACGCGGCGAGTGAGAGTGAACCCTGCTTCCAGCAAAGCTACATGGCGACGAGCGTAACAGTCAAACACGCCATGCCGCGGTGGCTGATCCGCATGACATTGCAATCGATGCCTCGACAGGTACAACAAAGACCGTTCCGCGTGAAGGGATGTATTTCCGCAGGCAGCTTTCCTCGCTCTGCCTCGGATCGAATTCGACTACGTGTCGCGAAACAGCGTTCGGCCAGTAAGATGCATTCAATGGAAAGCGGATCTTCAACATCGCGAACGAAGGGATCCCCATGATCACCAAGATGGCCACCCGGACTACTTTGACTCGACTCCCTCTCCTGGCAGCCCTGTGCCTTTTCTCGCTGGCGCCCAGCCTGCGCGGCGCGGATACCGACAGACCCGCCAAGCCCAATCTCATCTTCATCAACATCGATGACCTGGGCTATGCCGACATAGGGCCGTTCGGCTCCAAGCTAAATCGCACGCCGCATCTGGACCGCATGGCCAAGGAGGGTCGCAGGCTCACCTCGTTCTACGCCGCCCCGGTCTGTTCGCCTTCGCGGGCGGCCCTGATGACAGGCTGTTATCCCAAGCGCGGGCTGCCGATTCCTCACGTGCTGTTCCCCGCGAACGATGTCGGCCTTTCTTCCAGGGAAGTAACCGTTGCCGAGGTGCTCAAGGCGCAAGGCTACGCCACCGCCGTCGTGGGCAAGTGGCACCTGGGGGATCAGCCGGAGTTCCTGCCGAGTGAACACGGCTTCGATCTGCACTTCGGCCTTCCTTACTCCAACGACATGGGCCCCGCTTCCGATGGCGTGAAGACAGACCTGGGCAAACCGATTCCGCAAGGCAGGACCGGCGGGCAACCGCCGCTGCCACTGCTGCGTAATGGCAAGGTCGTGAAGCGCGTGCTGCCGGATGATCAGCAGTCGCTCGTGGAGATCTACACGAGCGAAGCGTTGGACTTCATCGCGAAGCAGAAGGACAAGCCGTTCTTTCTTTATCTGGCGCACAGTTCCGTTCACTTCCCGATCTATCCCGGCAAGAAGTGGGCGGGCAATTCGCCGCACGGCTACTACTCGGACTGGGTTGAAGAGACGGACTGGAGCGTGGGCCAGGTGCTCGACGCGGTGCGCCAGGCGGGCCTCGCGGAAAAGACGCTCGTCATCTTTACCAGTGACAACGGCGGCACGCCGCGCGGGCTCAACACGCCGCTTCGCGGTCATAAAGGCAGCACACTCGAAGGCGGCATGCGCGTTCCCACGATCGCGTGGTGGCCGGGACAGGTTCCGGCGGGCACTGAGACGGATGCGATCGCGGGCATGTTCGACATCCTCCCGACCTTCGCCGCGCTCTCGGGCGGCAAGGTGCCTGATGATCGCAAGATCGACGGCGTGAACATTTGGCCGCAGATCAAGGGCGACAACGATGCCAAGCCCGCGCACGAGACTTTCTACTACTTCAGAGGCCTGAAGCTCGAAGCCGTGCGCCACGGCGACTGGAAGCTGCATCGGGCCGGCGCGGGCGGCAACGCCAAGAATAAAGCCGCCGCCGGCAAGGCCAAGCTTTACAACCTGAAAGAGGACATCGGCGAAGCGAACGATGTGGCCGCGGAGCATTCTGACATCGTGACGAGGCTCGAAGCGCTCGCGGAGGTGATGGACAAAGACCTCGGCAACGAAGGCATCGGCCCCGGCGTTCGCGAGCTGGGACGTGTGAAGGAAGGCAAGCCCATCATCAATCAGGATGGCACGATCCGAAGCGGATTCGAGGCGGCCGCCGATGAGACACAGGAGAAGTGGATTCCCCTCTTCAACGGCAAAGACCTCAAGGACTGGACCGTCAAGATCAACGGCCACGAACTGGGCGACAACTACAAGGACACGTTTTACGTGGAAGAGGGCCTGCTGAAGGTCGGCTACAAGGGCTACGAAAACTTCGACAAACGATACGGACACATTTTCTTCAAGACGCCTTACTCGCACTACCGCCTGCGCGTCGAGCTTCGCTTCGTCGGCGAGCAGTGCCCCGGCGGCCCCGGCTGGGCGTTCCGCAACAGCGGCGCCATGCTGCACTGCCAACCGCCCGACACCATCCGCAAGGACCAGGAATTCCCCGTCTCCATCGAGGCCCAGTTCCTCGGCGGCAACGGCAAGGACAAACGCACCACCGCCAACCTCTGCACGCCCGGCACCAACGTGGTCATGAACGGCAAACTCTTCACCCCGCACTGCACCAACTCCAACAGCGAAACCTACCACGGCGACCAGTGGGTCACCGTCGAAATGGAAGTGCGCGGCGGCAAGACGATCAAACACATCATCGACGGCAAGACCGTCCTCGCCTACGACCAGCCGCAGTTGGATGAACGCGACGAAGATGCGAAGAAACTCATTGAGAAGAACGGCGGCAAGAAACTCCTCGAGAGCGGCTACATCTCGCTTCAATCCGAAAGCCACCCGGTGCATTTCCGCAAAGTCGAACTGCTGGAACTGCCTGCCGAGTGAAGCAAGGTGCGTCTCACAAGGCGCAGAAAAACACCCGCGGACATTTTCTGTCCGCGGGTGCGTCAGACGTCGATCCCTGTACAAGTGAAACACACCGACCAAGTGAGAACGATGCAAACAAGATTCTTGCCCAACGACGCGGGCGGAAGCCCGTAGGATGACTCCGCGACGGAGGGTCGCGCAAAGTTAATACCGAAATCCGGCTTTTGGATTGGCGCGAGTTGAGGGCTATAGCGCGAAGCCAAGCGCCTTCTCATCCTGCACCGAATGCGGCGTTGACCGCAAGCGGCGAAGATCTCCATCACGGATGGCTAACCGAGTATGACAATCGATCAAAAGCTTGTGGCCCGTGAGCTTCTGCTGAGCTTCTGGAAGGTTCACATGCTGCACCATGCGGCCGAGGGTGCAGTCGTGGGGCAGTGGAGGCTCCAGGAACTGCGGCGGCACGGCTACGAGGTCAGTCCCGGCACGCTTTACCCACTTTTGCAGCGGATGGAACGCAACGGCTCGCTGCGCAGCAAAGTCGCGGGTAAAGGAGCGGGGGCCGGCGCGACTACATCCTCACCCCTGCGGGCCGGAAGGTGCTCGACCTGGTCCGCGCCCAGCTTGATGAGCTGATCCGTGAAGCGAACCCGCGCCCGAAAAGCACAAGACGCAAACGGTCTCCCAACAGGTAACACACCCGTGCTCGTCATAACGGAGGTATCGCCAGTGTATGAGAATCGCTATCACGACGACGGATGGAATGTTGCAGGCAAGTAATGGAAGTGGACAAACAGAAGCCTTTATTTCACGACTTTCACGAGAGGAACTCCACATGGGACTGAAGCACTGGTCTGTTCTTTCATTTGCACTGTTTGTGTTGCTGATCATGCTGGGCCAAAGCGGTGTCTTGACGCCGTCACACGCGGCGGACCCCAATGACGGCAAGTCTGATGAAGTCGCGGCACTCAAAGCCGAGGTCGAACGGCTCAAGGGCATGGTGCCCGATCAGGCCCATGCGATGGCGGATGTCGGTTACCACTACACCAACCTTTGGTTCGCGGGCCAAAGCGAGAACTGGCCACTCGCGCAGTTCATGATGAACGAGGTGAAATCGCACCTGCGCTGGGCGGTCCGCATCATTCCCAAGCGCAAAACCAACGCCGGTCTGGAAGTCGATCTCGCCGGCATTCTCGGCGGCCTCGAGACGAGCACACTCAAAGACCTGGAGCAGACGATCAAAGACAAGAACAAATCCAAGTTCACCGAGGCTTACAAGACACAGCTCACCGCCTGCATGGCGTGTCACCAGGCAACGAGCAAGGAGTTCATCCGGCTCCAGGTGCCGGAGAAGCCGGAGGCGAGCATCCTTGATTTCCGAGTGGAGAGCGCGAGATGATTCGGCGATTTGGGTTATTGTAGAACTGACCCGATGACGCCCCTTGTTTACGCCGGGCGCCGTCGGCGAGGTATCGACAGCGTGCCGCTGCTGACCATTCCCACCGGTTCACCCATGCAAAGGAAGCGATCCACATGAGTCTATCCCGTCGTCATCTGTTGTTGAATTCATCCGCCGTGGCGATGGGCTTCGCCGGGCTGCGCGCGCTGTCGGGTAGCGACGTAGCGCTGGCGGCACAGGAGCCGGGGACGGCGGGGGCACCCGCGCTGGGCGCGGATAAGCCCGGCGAGAAGCTCTTGGATCTTCCCGAGGGCTTCACCTGCCACGTCGTCTCACGTTTCGGCCAGACCATGAGCGACGGCCTGCGCACGCCCGGCTCGGCGGACGGGATGGCGGCATTCGCCGGAACCGATGGCAAAGTCATCCTCGTGCGCAATCACGAGCTGACGGCGGACCAGAAGAAATCCGGCCCCTTCGGCGATGACAACCGGCTCTTGAATAAGCTCCAGCGCGCGAAGCTCTACGATCCGGGCATGAAGGATGAATACGCCGGCCTGGGCGGCACGACGACCATCATCTACGACCCGCGCACGAAGAAGACGGAGCGCGAGTTCCTTTCGCTGGCGGGAACCTGCCGCAACTGCGCCGGCGGACCCACGCCCTGGAACACGTGGATCACCTGCGAGGAGACGGTGCAGCTCGCGGATGAAAACTACGCGCGGGACCACGGATACAACTTTGAGGTGCCCGCGATTGCGGACGGGCCTTGCGATCCCGTGCCGCTGAAGGCGATGGGCCGGTTCAATCATGAGGCCGTCGCCGTCGATCCCAAGTCGGGCATCGTGTATCAGACCGAAGACCGCGAGAACAGCCTCATCTATCGCTTCCTTCCAACGAAGCGCGGCAAGCTGGTCGAAGGCGGCCGGCTCCAGGCGCTGCGCGTGCGCGGACAGAAGTCATTCGACACGCGCAACTGGTGGCGCGCCACGGTGACACCGGGGCAGAAGATGGATGTGGAATGGGTGGACATGGAAGATGTCGAGTCGCGTGACGATGAGCTGCGGCTCTGGGGTTTCTACGGGCAGGGCTGCGCCCGCTTCGCCCGCGGGGAAGGCATGTGGCACGGCAAGGACGGCATCTACTTCGCCTGCACCAGCGGCGGCTCCAAGCGGCGCGGCCAGATCTGGCGCTACACGCCCAGCCTGCGCGAAGGCGAGCGCGGCGAGGTCGATGCACCGGGGAAACTTGAGTTGTTCGTCGAGCCCGATGATCACAACGTCTGCGAGAACTGCGACAACCTCACCGTCGCGCCCTGGGGCGATCTGTTCGTCTGCGAAGACCACGCGGGCCGGCGGAACACGCCCGAGCAATACATCCTGCGCATCACGCCGGCGGGAAAGATCTCGCGCTTTGCCCGCAACGCGCTAAACCGCACGGAACTCGCCGGCGTCACCTTCTCGCCCGATGGCGCGACGCTGTTCGTGAACATCTTCAGCCCCGGCGTGACCGTGGCGATCACGGGGCCGTGGCAGAACCGGGAGGCCGCGCTGTCGTGAAGCGCAGCCGCGCGACGAACGGGAAGGTGCGCTTGACAGAATCACCTGACCTCAATGCCCCGCCCGCCGCGCTGCGGCTCAAGAAGGAAGACCGGCTCTACTCGCCGATCTTCGCCTGGTGCGGACTCTTTGCGTGCCTGTTCCTTGCCTTCTCGGTCGATTGACAAATCTGGCTGACGGGCCTGGGGCTCATCGCGCTGGGATTGGTGTGGCACCTCGTGCGCCGACGATTCGGCAGGGAACATTCGAGTTGATAAACCGATTGGTCCCTACCCAATTCACCATCCAAAGCGCAGTGAGTCGCCTTCCAGATATTGCTGGCCCAGCGACGGCGAACTTGTAAGCTGTTTGGATTCGCCGGTTCAAGTTACCTCCACGGGACGATACACATGAAATCAATTCTGGGTCTTTACAGCATTTGCATCACCTACTCCGTGATCCGCTACATCGTCTTCGCCCCGAAGAACATCGAGCACTTGCCGATCTTCATTGTGAACAAAGGCTGGTCAATGGCGGCGGCCTTGAGCTTCGTATTCGGGTTCTTTCAGCAAATGCGAAAGGACCGAGGCGCGACCCTCAGCGTCGAGCCGTCGGCTTGGTTCCGCGCGGGGGTCTATGGCTCGATCGCGCACATCCCGATGTCGCTGGCGATCCTGAGGCCGGGGTACTTCAAGGAGTTCTTCATCGCCGATGGCGCGAGGATGAGCTTTTACGGGGAGATGGTTTTCCTCTTCGGTGGAATCACCGCCGCCTGCGTGTACCTGCTCACGCGAACCCACTGGACGCCGATACTGCGCTGGCGGTTGTCGCTGCTGACGATGCTGACCTTGGCGACGCACGTGACCTTCATGGGCATTTGTCGAGGGTTGAACATCAACAAGAGTCACGCCTATATGCCACCAATGTGGCTGCTGAGTTTGATCGGAGTCGCGCTGGGGCTGTGGTGGCTGGTGCGGAGCAAGCCGACTAACGACAACATATAGCGGAACGCACCTCAGGTCCGATAGGGAGCGAAGGGGTGGCAGGGTGACCGCCCAATGAAGGCGTAGGCCTTTCGCCAACACATGCTTCACCAATTGTCACCGAGTCGTCGCACCAGTACAACCATTTCGATTGGCAACCCGGTAGTTAACAGGTAGGGAACCGACATTGCGTCGGCCCATCTACCTGTTGCCAGGCAACGCACCCAGTCGCCAAGGGAAGGTCGTTGCGGGGGTTGCCTGTCACGGAGATTACTGAAATCGCCCTTCCATCAAATCCCGCCCAGGTACTTTTGGGCTCACCAAACGCACGGCCAACAGGCCAGCATATGGGAAATGGAAAGTAGTGCAGGAGCGATACTTCAGTCGCAAGCGTCGCAGGTGTTCCTGTCAGGCCCCGGCGGCCGCTCAGGCCACCGCTCGGGATGGTGGCGATGACTCATTCACCGACTTTTGCGCGTCGACCCAGTCGGCCAGGGCGGTGGGCTGGGCCAGTTTCCAGATCGTCCGTCCCGTCATCGCCCGCTCTTCAAGTTCCAGGTCGCCACCAGGCGACAGCAGGATGAGCGGCAGCGCACTGAGGTTGGCCTGGGCCTGGGCCTCCAGAAGCTGCGTCGTCAGCGACGCCCGACAGCGAGGGTGCGTGATCTCGACGACGATCACGCTGGGCGGCAGATCCGTTGCAGTATCCGCCAGCCGCCTGCACAGCAACTGGGACGCATCGATGCCGGGGTCGGGACTGATGCACAGCGGCCTGAACGGCCCGTCCCAGCCTTGCCGCAGTTGCCGCTTCACATCGAAGTCGGCGGTGTTTGGAGCGTTGGACAGCATGGCGAACTTCAGATCGCTGGACTGTTCCGGCACATGGTCGGCGATCTGGCCGATCATGTCGTTCGTCACGTTGAGCGCCTGGGCGAACTCGACGGTCGGATAGATCGCCGTGTTGCCGCTGCTGCCCAGGCACATGGCATGCGCCAGGCGATCGGCCAGCGCGAGGATGGCGATTTCCTTGAGGGAACGGGGCGAGACGCGACGGATGTTGCCGATGGACAGGTGATGGAGGGCGATGGGATTGATCAGTTCCTTGGGAAAGTTCCAGGCGTGGAGAATGCGGTCCATGGCCTCGGCGTGGTTGATGAGCAGGAGACGCGATTCGACCTGCTCCAGGGGCAGCCGGAGGTGCTCTGATTCGGCGAGCACGGTCTGGTAGGTCTCGCCGAGGGTTTCCACGTACACGAGTCGGCCCACGTCGTGCAGAAGCCCCATCGTGAAGGCGGCTTCGATCTGAATCTCCTTGCCGCCCAGCAGCTTCGTCAATTCCGTGGCAATCAGGCCCACCGCGATCGAGTGTTCCCAGAACAACATCATGTTGATGCCGCTGGTCGCGTTCTGGTCGCTGAACCGTTCGACCACGGCCAGATTCAGGACCATCTGACGGACCGGCTCCAGCCCGATTCGCATCACCGCCCGTTGAACCGTGTCCACCGGTTCCCCACGGGCGTACACCGAGGAGTTGGCCAGCTTCAGCAGCTTCAGCGAGATGGCCTGGTCCTGCTTGATGACGGCGGCCACCGCGTCCATCGAGCACTCGGCGCTCTGGGTCATCTTCAGCACCCGGGCGACGGTCGGCGACAGGGCCTTCAGCTCGCCGCAGTTGTCCAGATGTTCCTGCATCTGGGACCGGGTCAGAACCGGTTTCAATTCCTTCAGGTGAGCGGCGCGTTCGTCACCGGGGGCGCGATGAGGCCGCACCGACTCCTGCCGAGCAGCGGAAGGAATGGTGGACGGTTCAGTGTGCTCGTTCGTCTCATCCACATCTTTCAGCGCCGCGCCAGGTTCGAGCCCGGTGCCAAGGGCGGCCTCCACACGGTGCAGCATGTCCTTAAGAGTGAATCGGGACTTGAGCAGGTAGCCTTCGATTCCGAGTCGGCCGGCCTCGATCACCGACGCCTTGTCGGTCAATTCGCTCAGGACAAGCACGGGCGTCCGCTCAAGAGCCGGATCTCCCCGCAGTGCCCGCAGCATTTCCAGGCCGCCGGCGCCGGGCATGTGCAGGTCCAGAAGAATCAGATCGGGTTTGCACTGGTTGGCCAGCACCAGCGCTTCGCGCCCGTTGACGGCACAGACGGTCTGATAGCCCTGCTCCCGCAAGGCCGCGGCCACGGGTTCACGGACAATGGCGACATCGTCGACTACCAGCACAGTAGACAAGGGATCGTACTCCGGTGTGGGTGCCCCGTGGCCAGCGGGGGTACGGACAATTGCCCGGCCAATTCCTTTCATCGGCCTGGTGTGGGACACGATTCAGTAATTGAAGATGAGAATAATGCAATGTCTGTATCGGCAGCGGCCCCCTGGCGTGTGTTGTGGGACCGGCAAGGCAAGGGCGATAACCTCATCGAGCGCCATGGCGCGAAGGCCGACGCGGCTGTTCCACTTTTTCCGGTTGGCAACGGTCGTCATGGCGTGTGACCGACGGCGCTCGCGTCGGAACGAGTGGGGCCTGCCGCTGAAGGCTGTTCGCGCGTCGGATCATATCCCGCCACCGACCGGATGAGGTCAATCAACTCGTCGACCCTGGCTTGGACGGCATGCAGTTCCGCATCGGCCATGATGCACTCTTCGGCGCGGCCGGCCAGATCGGTGATCGGCATCAGGCCATACAGTCCGCCAATGCCGCGCAACCCATGCAACATCCGCCGAAGGGACTCAAGGTCGCGCTGGGACGTCATCTCGACAATCTGGCGCACCTGGTCGGGCAGTTCGCTGATGAATTGTTTCAGATACGGCTCCAGCGCCGGTTCGACGCCCGATGTCCGCAGCGGCTGAGGCTTGGCGGCATGACCTGAGTCGGGGCGTTGGCTATCGTCACCTGCCACCGGCGCGTGGGTCGCAGTTGTCTTGTTCGCTTCACCCTGAGTGACCTTCATCGCTTCGCCGGCAGCAAGATAATTTGCCACCATTCTCAGCAGCTTGTCCTTGCTGACCGGCTTCGTCAGGTAGTCAGTGCATCCGGCCCGAATGCACTTCTTACGGTCACCGGCCATGGCGTGGGCCGTGAGCGCGATGATCGGCGCCTCGCAGCCGCGCTGGCGCAGCTCGGCTGTAGCGCCGTAGCCGTCCAACTCGGGCATCTGCATGTCCATGAGGATCAGATCGAACGGCTTGCCGTCGTTCATCGCCTTCAGCGCCATGTCGCAGGCGATGCGGCCGTTGTCGGCGATCAAAAGTTCCACTCCCGCCTGGCGCAGATAGATCGAAAGGACATGCTGATTGTGAGGCCCGTCCTCGGCCAGCAACAAGTGGCCCGTGAGGTTGGTCGGTGTGTCGGTCGGTGGTTTGGATTCTGTCTGCGTCACCGCTTCCGAGCAGTCTCTTAACATGCGCTTGGCGTCCAATGCACCGGGGTCGATGGTGAGGGTAAAACTCGTGCCCCGGCCCAGCTCGCTCTCCACGGTCACATCACCGCCCAGCAACCGGGCAAGTTGCTTTGAGATGGTCAAGCCCAGGCCCGTGCCGCCGAACCTGCGCGTGGTTGAGGGATCCGCCTGGGAGAAGGGCTTGAAGAGTCGATCCATCTGCTGGGCGGTCATGCCGATGCCGCTATCGACCACGCGAAACTGAAGCACGGGATTCTCACCTTCATCATTGGTCAAGAGCTTCATGAGCAGGCAGACGTGACCGCGCTGGGTGAACTTGACGGCATTGTCGGCGAGATTGATGAGAATCTGGCGCAGCCGCGTGGGATCGGACTGAATCGAGCAGGGAATCATGCCCTCGCTGATGACCTCGAATGCCAGCTTGCTCGCCGTGGCTCGAACGCGCATGGTGGACGCCACCTCGCTGAGGATCTGGCAGGGGCAGCATGCGATGCGCTCCACCTGCATTTCACCCGCCTCAATTTTCGAGAGGTCAAGAATGTCATTGATGAGCGTGAGCAGGTGCTCGCCGCTGGCGCGAATGGCGTTGATCGAGTTGAGGCGATCACTGTCGGACTGGGAAGGATCCAGCAGCAGGTCTGTGTAACCCACGATCGCGGACATCGGCGTGCGGATCTCGTGGCTCATGTTGGCCAGGAAGGCGCTCTTGGTGCGATTGGCCGTCTCGGCGATCTCCGTGGCCTCCTTCGCCGCCCGCGTCTGGAGGATCTCCATTTCCCTGTTCTTGAGCTGCTCGCCCATGCGACGGTGCTCAACCTGGATGAACTTACGGCGAAGCAGCGCCCGCAGCCGCCCGGTCAGCACGGCGATATCGCTGGACTTGCCGACGAAGTCGTCCGCACCGGCATCCAGAGCCTGGGTGAGGTTCTCCTTGTCCTCCTGTCCCGTCAGCATGAGGATCGCCACGGGATCTTCCACGCCATGCCGCATCTGATTGATTCGGCGGCAGGTTTCGATGCCGTCAATACCGGGCATGATCAGATCGACGATGACACAGTCGATATCCTGCGCCTCGAGGCGCTTCAGCCCGGCGTTGGCGGACGCCGCCCGTTCAACGAAATGCCCCTCGCGCTGGAGCTGCGAGCTGAGGTACTCCAGGTAGGTGCGGTTGTCGTCGATCAGGAGCAGACGCGACTTGCCGGGCCCGTGCGTACCCTCATTCAGGAGCCCGGCATTGCTTAGGGTCCGGTCCATGACTGCGCGGATTCGTTTCAGCAGGATGTCGGCGTCGACCGTTTTGCATACCACATCAGCCGCGCCGGACTCCATCCTCCGCAGGTCCATCTCGACGGCTTCCTCTGTCGTCAACAACAGAACCGGAATGTGGCGCGATTCGGCTTTTGCTCTCAAAGGCCCGCACCCGTCATCGCCGCGACTATCAGTCAGGTCATGGGCCAGCAGAATCAGGTCCGGCCGGGCGCGGTCCATCTCTCGCAGCGCCTGCTCGACTGTCGCCCCGCAGACAACCTCCCAGCCCTCCTTCTCCAGGATGCAGCGCAGCCGCACGGCATGGGTAGATGAATCTTCAACGATCAGAATTCGACATGATGATTTCATCAGATAACCTCGCTGAGGGCATGCATTGACAGGAGGCGGGCGGCGATCTGTCCCAGTGGAAGGGATTCGCATGAGGCTCCCAACTCCACAGCCGCCTTGGGCATGCCAAATACCACGGCTGTCGATGCGTCTTCGGTCATGGTGTGAGCACCGGCGCGACGCATCTGGAGCAATCCCTCCGCGCCGTCAGTCCCCATGCCCGTGAGCACGACGCCCACGGCATTCTCACCCAGACTTCCGGCCATGGATTCCAGCAGCGCGGTTCCCGACGGGCGCTGCATGCAGATGGGTTCGCCATCATCCAGCCGCAAATGCCGGCCATCGAGCCGCAGGTGTCGATCGTCAGGAGCCACATGAACGCAGCCCGGTTGGGCACGCTGGCCGTCCCGCGCGAGCTCCACGCGCAGCGCGCAGACGCCATTGAGCCATTGGACGAACCCCTCCATGAACCCTGTCGTCATGTGCTGAACCAGAAGGATCGGAAACGGGAAGTCCGCGGGCAACTTCCGCAGGATGGATTCCAGGGCTTTGGGGCCTCCCGTCGAAGCGACGACACCGACCATTCGTTCCGGGTGACGCGACGAATCAGTCGGCGCAAACGACGGCGACAGGGATATCGTCGATGTCTTTGGGCTGCGATAGAGCGATCCATTACGAAACCGCTGCCGAACGACCTTGACCTGGCTCATGATCGCCAACTGGGTGCAGATCTGTTGGGCCCGTGCCTGGTACTCGCCGTGATTCAGACCCGGAGGTTTTTCGACCACGGCCAAGGCGCCGGCACGCAGCGCGTTCATGGCCATATTCAAATCCCCTGTCTGGACGCTGGCGGCGATGACCACGATCGGCGTGGGCCGCTCCGACATGATTCGTTGCGTGGCTTCAAACCCGTTCATGCCCGGTAGCTGGATGTCCATGGAAATGACATCGGGCGAAGCGCGATCCATCATTCGCAGCGCCGATTCGGCCGACCCCACGGACGCCACGACTTCCAGGCGCGGATCGCGCTCGATCAGGTGTTCCAGGAACTGGCGCACGACGCGGGAATCCTCCACGATCATGACTCGGATTCTGCTCATGTAGGTCTCCGGCGCGCCAGCGCCAAGGCATCAGACACGCACAAACTGCCTGATGGTCCGCGTCAGTTCCTCGTGATCGAATTTCCGCTTCACGACGTAAGCATCGGCCCCCAGCGCCATCCCGCGCTCCTTGTCCTCCCTGCCTTCCAGCGATGTCACTAAGATGACGGGAATGTTCGCCAGCCTGGGCTGCTGCTTCATTTGTTCCAGCAGACCGAAACCATCCAGGCGAGGCATTTGAATGTCGCTGATCACCACGTCGACATCGAGGAACTTGAGCAGCGACAGCGCTTCGATGCCGTCGACAGCGACGCGCACGTCGAAGCCCTGGGCCTCCATAATGCCTTTCTCGAGCGTGCGCGCGGTGAAGGAGTCGTCGACCACCAGGACGACCGGCCGACGTGTCGTCGGTGCCGCGTCCACGTGTTCAATCACAAGCTCGTGACGCTCCAATCGTCGGGCGTTAGCGATGATGGCGGCAGGGTGGACCATCAGCGCGACATCACCCGTTTCCAGCAGCACGCCGCCGGAGAAATGACTGACCCGCGCCGCCACCGCGTCCAGGTTCTTGACCACCATTTCTCTCTCGGCGACGATCGTGTCCACCGCCGCCGCCACGCTTGCGCTATTGGATCGCAGCACCACGGCGAAGAAGCTGTCGCCATTCACGCTGACGCCGCGTTCTTCGATCTGCAATAACTGGGCCAAGGATGTCAGCGGGACCGGTTCGCCGTCCACTTCGAGTGTGTGTCGGCCTTCGATCATTCCAATGTCCGCTCGGCGCACCTTCACAAGGCTCTGGATGGCCTCCACGGGAAGGGCCAGTGTCTGCTGGGCGCAGGTGACGAGCAGGACGCGGTGAGTGGACATGGACAGGGGCACCGAGATGACCATGCACGTCCCGGCGTCTGACCGCTGCCGCAGGAACACCTCGCCGCGCAACCGCGCCGCCGCCTCTTGAACCACTGACAGACCCATGCCGCGGCCGGCCAGTTCGGTCACCGTATCGGTGGTGGTGAAGCCAGGCTCGAAAATCAGTCTTGCAAGCTCCAGGGGCGAACGATTCACCTGATCGCCAAGCAGTCCGCGCCGCCTTGCAATCTGCTCAACCTTCACCAGATCGATGCCCGCACCATCGTCATGAACCGAAGCCTCAAAACGAGGACCGACGACCTGCAACTCCAGCCTGAGTTGGCCGGTTTCACTCTTGTTCTTGCGGCGGCGTTGGGCGGGGCTTTCAATGCCGTGAACCAGCGCGTTGCGCAGCATGTGCATCAGCGGGTCTTTCAGGGCCTGAAGCACGGCGCGGTCGGCAGGAATCTGAAGGCCCACGGTCTGGAAGTCGACCTTTTTTTCCAGGTCGCGGGCAAGGTCACGGACGTGTCTTTGCAGACCGTGCAATACGCTGTCGGCCGACACCAGCCGGGCCCGTCTGACCTCGCGTCGAAGTTCGTGGCTGACGGAAGACAGCGACCACGTGGTGTGCTGCTGAAGCAGACGGACTTTGCGCTCCTGCCGCTGGAGCCGGCGCGTCTGCTGGACGGCAAAGCCCAGATACCGCGCCAGCCCGGCAAACTCGGGCATGGCTTCCAACTGGCGCAGCCCTTTGGACGAGGTTCTGCACACGGACTCCCATTCACGGCCCAGTTCGTCGAGTAATTCCTGAAAGCGGGCCAGTTCGCCGGTCACCTCGTCGCAGCGAACGATTTCACCGTGAAGCCGATCGGCTGATTGCGCGAGGCGGTCGAGGGAATCGACGCTGACGCGAACCGTTTCGCCGTGCGCCCCCGGCACGCCCTTTTCCGCCGGCGAAGGTTCGGCAACGGCAGGTGAACCCTTGCCGCGATCGAGATCATCGACGTCCGCCGGCTCGACGGAAGGGAGTTGGACGCCGCCGGCGAGAACCGCGTCGAGCACGCCCACCACGGCAGGCTGGCCGAGCGAAGGCTGATTCGTTGATAGCCGGGCCATTTCGCTTTCGATGGCCTCGATGACGTCCTGAATCGCCGACAGACAGAGTTTGTCGAGCTCGATGGTGCCTTCACGCACCCGCGCCAGGAGCGTTTCCAGGCGATGGCCCAGCGTCTCGACCACGGGGACTTCAGCAACCCGCGCCGCGCCCTTGAGGCTGTGGCCGATGCGGAATGCTTCGTCGATGCCCGCGCGATCCGGGGCACCCTGTCCATGTTCCGCGTTGGAAAGAAACCTGGTCAGTCCATCCAGGTACTCGCGATATTCCTCCTGAAACGCGGCTCGCACCCGACTCAGGAGATCGAGGTCTGATGTGGCTGCCTTGTCCGTTGGCGCGTCCATTCCAAGAACCTTGTAAAGAGCCTCCAGAGCGGCGACGGGATGACGCCGTTCACTTCCCGCCGCCAGCGCCGCCATCCAATCCTCGACAGCGTTCAGCGCGGCATCAATGGCACCGGTGACTTGTGCGTCAGGTTGGATCTTGCCTTCGCGCAGGCGCGACAGCGCCGTCTCGATGCCGCGGCCGATCGCCTCCAACTGGGGCAGCTCGCAATCCCGCGCACCGGCCTTGAAGCGGTGTGCCAAGCGGTACGCTTCCTCCAGGCCAGCGCGAGCAGCGCGCGGATCGCTTCCGGCACAAGCCCTCAGGCCGCGACGGATGCCCTCAAGTTGTTCCCGGTGCTCCGCCTGAAATGCGGCGAGCGCCGTCTGGGCCTTGTTCATCAGATCTGGTATCTCCCCACAGCGGTCTTCAACTGCTTACTCACCGCGTTAACGTTTGACACCGCACGCTCCAGTTGCGACGTACCCGCGGCCGTTTGCGATGCGGCCTGACGGATGTTCTCCATGCCTTGCGTGACCTGATCGAAGCCGATCTGCTGCTGATTGGTGGCGCTGATGATCTGCTGGAACGCCTGGATGCTCTGCTCACTGGTGGCGGTCATCTGTTGAATGGTTCGCTCCGTCAGGTCGGCCTGCTGGCGACCCGATTCCACGCGCTTGAACGCCTCTTCCGTCAACATGACCGAAGTGTTGATTCCCTTTTGAATGTCACCCAGAATCGTCCTCACCTGCGTCGTACACTGCTTGGCGCGGTCTGCCAGGTTTTTCATTTCATTGGCGACCACCGCAAACCGGCCACCCTGTTCACCGGCGGAGACCGCTTCAATGCTGGCGTTGAGCGAGAGAAGGTTGGATTGCTCGGCAATCTCGCTGACCGTGATGATGATCTCGCCCACGGCCTGGGTCTTCTCACTCAGCGCCACCGTCGTTTCGGCGACCTCCTCCACCTGCTCACGGATGGATTCCATGGCGCGATTGGTCTCGGCAACGGCGCGCAATCCCGACTGTGCGGTCACGGACGCCGCTTCCGCCGCGACGGCAACTTGCTTGGCACGTTCGGCGACCTGGCCGCCGGACTGATGGATCTCCTGCATGGTGCTGGTGATCTGCTGGACGGTCGCCGCCTGCTCCTTGGTGCTGGCGGCCTGCTGCTGCGTTGACGCCAGGATCTCCGTTGCCGCGGTGTTGAGGCTGTTGGTGACCTCCGCGGTCTGTCCGGTCAAGTCGCGCAGGCCGACCACCATCTGGTTGAGAAACATTCCGAGCTTATCCAACTCGTTACGGCTGGCACTCGGATTGGTGCCCTGGACCCCTGCGGTTTGAGTGAGGTCGCCGCGGCCGACGCGTTCGACGAACTGCATGAACATCGAAAGGCGACCGGCAATCAACTGATTGAGAAGAATGGCCAGACCCACCGCTACCACCAGCCCCGTCACGCCGACGATACAGAAGAAAGTGACGGCGCTGCGTGCCGTGCGGTCGGCTTCATCGCGCGACTTGGCACCCAGATCCAGCACGATGTTGCGGACCTTGCTGAATCGATCATCCTGCGACGACACCGCGAGCGTCTGCGCCTGCTCCGCATTCCCCTCCAGGACCAGGCGGAACTGCGTCTGGCGACCGGCCCGGTAGGCCAGCAATGTTTCCTTCAGTTCGTCCAGGCGGCGCGCCGTGGGCGGGTCACCCTGTGCAGTTGCCGTCAGTCGCGCTAACGCCTCGTCAATGGACTTGGCGTTTGCTTCGATTCCACGACGGATCGCTTCGACGTCCGCCTTGTCCTTGGCCAGAATGGCGGCAAGCCCTTGGGCTCGCTGCTGGTTCAGATCTGCGTTGACATCCACCAGGTCCGTTGCGAACTGCTTGGCCTGCTGAATCGAATCGAGGCTGGCCAGCGCCGCCACAATCACCACAGCGAGAAACAGGATCATGACGCCAAAACCCGCATAGAGCTTGGCACGTGTCGAAAATTGTGTGAACCAGTTCAACATGGATATCTCCAAAGGTCTGAATCATCGCCGCGCGGTTCGCGGCGAGGACGTCAAAGGTGTTTGCAGTGATTCGCTCAGGACGGGATGTTGGGCCAGCAATGCCGGATTCAGGACGGGCACTCCGTCGGATGTCCTTCCACTCGCATACTTTGCTATCAACGCAGCCGCCTCCGCGGGAGCACTCAACTGCTGCCGGCCGACTGTGGTGAGTTTCTCAACTTCGTCAATGCTGAAAGCGATCTCGCGCTGGGCAACGCGAACCAGGAGAACGAAGCCTTGCGTCGAGTTTGTCTGGTTCTCGAGATTCAGCATTCGCTTGAGGCTGAGCACCGAGCGAAGTTCGCCGGCGATGCTCATGACACCCACGACCTCCGCCGGCCCTGCGGGCAATGCGGTGCATTTCGCCAGGCTCAGTACTTCAACGATCTCGTTTAAAGGCAAGGCAAAGTGCTCGTCCGCCAGGCGAAAGGTCAGCACCGGCACCTGACCGCCGTCAGTTCGCGCGGCGGATTCACCGCTGGCGGGGCGACGCGCCATTTCAACCGCTCGGCGGGCGAAGGTGGCCTCGCGGACGGCTTCATCCTCATGAAGCGCAAGATGCAGCGTCTGCTCGGCCTCCTTCAGCCGCTGCTTCACATGGACCCAATCGATATTCTGACCTTGCCGTTTCATTGAATCTTTATGCCCTCAAGATGGGCCATCGCCATTCTTCGCAGGTCGCCGATCGTGACGTCGTCGCCGTGAGTGATAATCGTCGAATCGTCCATTCGCGACAGCAGGTCCAGCGCATTGTTCAACGACCGGACCGCTTCCGCGATCAATCCGCGCCGTTTCTGATTCATGCCCAGGTAGTAGTGGCTCAGTGGGCAGTGGCGGTTCAGATAGACGGCCCGCCGCAGGGACCGCTCCGCTCCTTCCACGTTGCCCGTTTGGTCAAGAAGCAGACCGTGATACAGATGAACTGACGGATTCAGCTTGTCCGTCTCAACCAGGCGGGCGCAGCGATTCACGGCGTTTTCCATCTCGCCACGATCGGCCAGCTCCCGCACGTGCAGGAGTGCCTTGGCGGAATCAGCATCAAAGGTCTCCGCGGGCTCAACGCCTGAGCTGAAGGTCTGCCGCGAGGATGGACGTTCCGGGCGATCATGGTGGATTACGGAAGGCTCCACAAAAGGAAGCGTTTGCAGCGCGCCGAGTCCCGGAGACTGCGCGGCAGCGCCATCAACTCGCGCCGGCGCGCCGACATCCGGTTCATTCGAGGACCGCCTGTAGTAGACGGCATGGGCCTCGTTGATGGTGCGAAAGGAACGAAACCGCTCCACGTTCGACTCGGCATGCCCCACAATGAGCAATCCGCCTTCTACGAGGCAGTTGAAGAACCCCGACACCGCCTGATCTGCCGTGGCGCTACTGAAATAGATCATCACGTTGCGGCACAGAATCAGATCGAAATCGTAGAGACCGGCCGCCGCCGACGGGATCGCATCCGTGACGAGGTTGTGATGCTCAAACGTCACATCCTGCTGAAAGCGCGGCGCGATGCGCCACCCTGACGGCCCTCGCGAGAAGCAATCGCGCTTCACCTCGTCGCCGACGCCGCGAAACGCCCAGTCTTCGAAGCTTCCCTCGCGGGCTCTGGCGAGAAACCGACGATTCACATCGGTGCCGACGATCTGGATGGCCCAGCCTGCTGTCAGATGGGCAAGCTGCTTTCGCAGCACGATGGAGAGGGAATAGGGTTCGGCTCCGAAGGAGCAGCCGGCGCTCCAGATCCGCAATCGTCGTCGGTCCCGATTCTGATGGAGGAGCTCGGGCAGGATTCGCTCGCGCAGGGCGTCAAACACGCTGGCATGGCGGAAGAAATACGTTTCACCGATGGTCAGTTCCTCGACCAGCCGATCGAATTCCGCCTCGCCTCCTGCGTCGCTCGTCAGGAAGTGAAGGTAAGCCTCGACGTCATTCAGGCCCAGTTCACGTAATCGCGTATGAAGATGTCTGTGCAGCTCGTCGTTCTTGTCGCGATAGTACGCCAGCCCGGTTCGGGCAATCACATATTCCGTCAGCCGCCTGCTCACGGCATCGGAGGCGCGTGGCTGGCGAGTCGTCGATTGCGGATTCATGCCACCACCTTCTCGATCTCACGGAGGCGAGCCTGCTCGGCGGCGGCAAACGACAGGAGGCACTGCCGCTCCTTCTCCAGCAGCACGTGGTCCGGCGAGAGGATGACGACGGGCTGATCTTCCAGAATGAAGATGCCGCTGGCGCAATCACCGAAGCTGTGTCCAGCCGGAACCGATTGGATGACCGCCTCGGCAATCGTGACGATCTGGTCGACCCTGGGCACCATGAATGCCGAGGCGGGATTGATACCACGCAACAGCAGCAGAGACGTGAACAATCGCGGGGGACTCTCTTCCAACCCGAGCAGATGTTCCAGTCGCAACACGGCAATCGCGCTGCCGCCCAGCGACAGGAATCCGGCCAGAATGGGCGGGGCCGCCGGCGGGGTCACGAGCGCCGCCATGGGCATAATCTCCTGCACGCGATCAACGGAGATCGCGCACTGTCTTTCCGCCACGTGAAAGATCAAAAATGAATAGTACGGCACAAGTGGCTGCATTCCAGGATTCCGTATGGCGGTTGGACCCCTGCTTGCCTGATCGGCATGATTGACAACGGTGTACAAGCGAATTGTGCCTTCAACGCTCTGATGGGAGTTATCGGCCTTGCCGCCCGGACGCTTCGCGGCCGGTGCGATGAGCGAGGGGGGATTGATCAGGGAATCACAA
>JBBDXA010000126.1:0-28846 GCA_040902585.1 Phycisphaeraceae bacterium | reverse complement strand
TAGCCGAGCGCGGGCCGGCGATGTAGAACGTGTCCGTCGTGCCGGGGACGAGGTCGAGCAGGAGCATGTGGTCTTTGATATCGCCGACTTTGCCGCCGATGACCTTTGCCGTGGTGATCTGACCGAGGTAGTTACGGAGGTTGAAATAAACGCTGGCGAGTTTGAAGTGGAATACATCATCGCTGACATCGAGGTCAGCGGCGCGTTCGTAAGCACCGGCAGCCTTGGCGAAACGGGACTGCATGAGATAGATATTGCCGAGTTGGTAAAGATCGCTGCCGGCGCGGGGGTTGAGGCGCACGGCTTCTTCCAGATATTCGCGGGCCTTGTCGAGATTTTCCTTTTCGTAGTACGCTTCGCCGAGCATGTGATAGAGCGGATAATCACGCTTGAACTTCAGGAGCGGCTCGAGAGCAGCGATGACTTTGTCGGGCTGCTTCTTGGATGAGAGCAGTTCGGCGAGCGTGACGCCGGCTTCGACGTGTTCAGGATTTTCCTTGAGGATCGCGGCGAGCAGGTCGGCGGCCTTGTCGGGCTCTTCGGTGAGGCGGTAGGCCTTGGCGAGCAGGAGCTTGTAGCCGCTCTTGGTGGCGTCGAGCTTGACGGCCTGAACGAGCGGGGCGACGGCGTCCTTGTACTTGCCCTGGAAGAAGAGCTTGCGGGCGGATTCGTAGAGATCCGCGGCTTGCCTGGCGGGATCGGGGGCCGGCGCGGGCGCGGCCTTGGGCGCATCAGCCTTGGGCGCATCAGCCTTGGGCGCGTCAGCCTTGGGCGCGTCCTGCGCGAAGGCGGGCGCGGCGATGAGTGTGAATGCGAGTGTCAAGATGATTCGACTTGCGTACATGTCATGCTCCTGCGAGGCGCGGCAAAGCCGCGTGCTAAAGGATTCAAACTTCGTGCCTTGGTCCCTGCGTCCCTTCGTTCCTTCCTACCTGCGATACGCCTTGATCCAGTTGATCTGCTCCAGTGCCTGCGGGGCCTTGGCGTGCTGGGCGAACTTGTCGCGGAAGGTTTGATACGCGTCCATCGCTTCGACCCAGCGGCCGAGTTGTTCCAGTGCTTCCGCCATCGCGAACTGGGCTTCGGCGACGCGCTTGCTCGCCGGGTAGTTGCGGATGAAATCGCGGTAGGCCTGCACCGCCGCTTCGTACTGCGTCTGCTGATCGTGGAACTGCGCGACCTTCCAGGCTGCGTCCTCGGCGACGGGCGTGCCGGGGAAGAACTTGACAACCTTTTCATAAGTCTTCATCGCGTTGTCTTTGTCCTTGAGCTGCACTTCGTAGATTTCCGCCATGCGCAGAAGAGCCTCACTGGTTTTGTCACCGAGCGGATATTCAGCGGCGGCCTTGGCGTACTTGGCGACGGCTTCGCGATATGCTTCGTTGATGCGATCCTGCCGATTGGCGATCTCCATCGCACTGTCGCACTCGGCCTGAAGCTCGGCTTCGCGGTTCAGGAGCGAGGCGTTGTCCTTGTTGAAGTCGTTGGATTTCCAGTTGGCGTAGGCTTCTTCGATGCCCAGGCCGCGGGCGTCGCCTTTGCTCTTGAAGTCGCGGCGAATCTCATCGAGCTGCGACTTCTGCTGTTCGAGCACAGCCTGGTTGCGCGTGTAGGCGAGGCGCTGGCCGCGTTCGAAGGCATCGGCGCGGGCAACCTGCACGGTCACGGTCGAAAGCCGGTTCGCCTGCTGCTCGAAGCTCTGGCCGACCATGAAGAGGGCGTTGTCGGCAAGCGGGCTGTTGGGATAAACGGAAACAACCTTGAGCAGTTCCTCGCGGGCTTCGTCGAGCCTGCCGACGCGAAGGAGCGCGAGGCCGATCTCGAACTGAGCGTCATCGGCCTGGTGACTCTTGGGGAAATCCGCAACGACCTTGCGGAATTCGCGGATGGCCTTGTCGGTGTATTGAAGCTGTTCGAGCACGATGCGGCCGATCTGGAACTGGGCATCGTCCTTGTTGCGATCGACTTCCTTGTCATCGAGCAGCTTCTGATAGCGATCGAGATTCTTCAGGATTTCGATGCGGCCCTTGGCGATCGCCCCGCTGCCGTCGTTAGGGAACTTGGCGACGAATTCTTCGTACGTGCGCCGGGCCTTGAACCACTGGCTGAGATTGATCTGGCACTCGGCGATGGCGAGGTTGACCTGCGGAATGACCGCGGCGCCGGGATAGTCGGCGATGATCCTTTCGTAGGACGCGACCGCTTCGTTCCAGACTTCGTTGGCCTGGTGAATCGCGCCGATGGCCTGAAGGGCGGCGGCGGCGCGGGGGTCGGACGGGAAGCTGTCAACGAACACGCCGTAGACGTGAAGCGACTCGACATAGCGCTGACGGGAGGAAAGCTGCGAGGCGATGGAGAAGATCTGCTCGCGCACCGAAGCATCGTCACCGTTCTGGCTGAGGTATTCCTGATAGGTCTCGACGGCGCGGAGCGGCGAGGCGAGATCGGCTGCGTATGTCTGCCCGACGCGAAGGACGGCCTGCCGGGCGAGCTGGTGCGTCGGGAAGGCGACGGTGATGCGGTTGAGGATGTAGATCGACTGCTCGCGCTGACCCAGCGCGGCCAGGCGGTCGGCGATGTTCCACATGTGGTTGGGGAAGTTCGTGCATTCAGGATGCTGCGGATTGTTCTGGAGCAGCGTGACCAGTTCATCGGATGCACGCATGAGCAGACCGGCTGCGCGGACGTCAGCGACAGGAGCGATCAAGTCCGCCTCGCGAAGGAATGTATCGAAGGCGAGCATGCGTGCCTGATTCACCCACGTGGTTTTGTCCTGGTGAGCGGTGATGAAGCGCGCGATATCGGCGCGGGCCTGTTCGAAGCGGTCGTGACGCTGGGCGACCCAGGCGAGGTTGATGCGATCCGTCGGCGAGGTGTGCGAAGCGAAGGCGACGCGGTCGGTCACGGCGCGGAAGGCGAGTGCGATGCGGTCGGGCTCGGTCGGCCGATCCTTCAGGTATTGATTGATGATGACCAGAGCGCGGTCCGCACGAAGCTGACCTTCGAAGAAGGAGAACATCCAGAAGACATGGGCGCGGGCGGCATCGGCAACTTGCCGGGCGGCATTGCTGGCATCTTTCACGTCGCCGGCTTTGATGAGTTCCAAGAGAATGGCGTAGGCTTTGTCCGCGGCTTCATCCTGATCCTTCATCGCGGCCTCGCTGAGGACCGCGCCGCTGGGCAGGTGAATCTGAGGCCCCGACTGCGCGGCCTGTTGGTTGGGGGCTTCGCCCAGTTTCTGGCCGGACTGATTCATGCGGGCGATCTGCGCCAGGTGCTGCTGCTCGCTGCGGCGAACCATCACGAGCGCGAGCTCGGAGTCGCGCGGCCTGCTCGCAGCAGAGGGATCGGCGATTCCACCATTGCTGAATCGCGATCCAGCCGCCGCTTCGCCAGCCGGCTTGGGCGTCGCAGTCTGCGGAGGCTCCAACTTGGAGAGGTAGCGATACGACTGATCGAAATCTCCCAGCCTTCCGCTGATGGCAAGGCCCGAATCATCAACCGCCAGCGCCAGAGCATTGCCCGGTTCATTCGCATTGCCGGTCTTGGGCGAAGGCGACAGCAGGTGAAGGCCGTACGCGCGGTCGAGCTCACCGATGTGCGTCGCCGCTTCGAGCAGGCGGATGTAACCGGGCGTGCGTCGCTGGTTGGCATCAGGGCCCGCGGCCGCCATCTGCGCAATGACCAGTCGCGCGACAGGCCAGGCATTGACTTCGCCGTATTGGCGAACGATGCTCAACAGTTCCGCTTCCGCTTGCAGAGCGAACGGGCCGGTCGGATGGGCCTTGAGGAAGTCGGAGAGCGACTTGATCGCCGCGGTGAATTCGGGGCTGAGCTGCGCCGGCGGCGTGTCCTTGTCCTTGCGCTCGGCAAAAGCGACGCGGGCCTTTTTCAGGCTCACGAGTGTGAGGGCATACTCGAGTCTTTCGGCTGCATCGATCTTCGGATGCGCCTGGATAAAGCCTGCAAGCACGGTCGCGGCCGTGTCGAACGAACGATGATTCTCATAGAGCGCGGCGATGGCGGTGACCTTACCGACGACCTGGGCGACGTAGCCCGAGCGGGGATGTGATTTCAACAGTTCGCTCAGGAAATCGATCTGCGCCTTGTGCTGCGGTTCCAAAGGCAGCGTCGCATCACCGGCAGCCTTGGCGGCGCGGGCGAGTGCGACGCCCGCTTCGCGCTCGGCGATGTACGCGCGAACCCACAGGGCCCAGTCGCGCAGGTCCGCGAGATCAGTGACGTTGGCGTTCGCCGGCAGAGCCGCAGTGACGGTGAGCACCTGTTCGACGAGATCGCGCCGATCGAGACCGAGGTAACGATGCACCATCGGGTCCGCGGTCTGAATGACCAGAGCGCGGTGTGCTTGCGTCGGTGCCTGTTGGAGCAGTTCGACCTGCGAGGCGAGGGCCTGACGGATCAGCGGGTGAAGCTGCGGAGCGAGGCGACGACCGAGGTTGAGCAGCTTGTGTTCCTCCGCCTGGCCCTGACGAATCTTCAGGGCCGCGGTCTTCCAGCGACCGAACCACGCGGCATCGGCGGAGCCGGCGTAGAGCAGATCGATGGCCCGCGCGGCGGCGTCCCAATGTTCCGCGTTCGCATATCGCTCGATGATTGCGGTGCCATGCGAAGGCGAAGGCTGCTCAGCGATAAGGCGCGAAAAGAGAATCAGCGCGACGGTATCGTCAGGTTGCAGCGCGGTGTTGGCTGCGGCATCAAGGGTCCGCGCCGCTTCGTTGTAGGCTGCTTCGCCCATTGTTTGAAAGTGGGCTGCGAGTTGTTGAAGGAGCTGGGCCTGGGCCTTGCCGCGCGGCAGGGTGACCTGGACCGCCACCATCGGCTTGGGCTGATTCGCTTCATCCTTCACCGACACGAACTGGGCCACGCCGGTTTTCAGATCGTTGGCCGCGGCGTATCGCTGGATGTGCGCGAGGGCCGCGTTCACGAGACGATCGCGATGGTGGTCCTGCGAAAGCAGCGGCGCGATCGCCACGATCAGTTCGCGCTGCAAGGCATCGACTCCGCTCAGCACCTGGCCCGGCTTGCGGTCCGGCGCGGCGCTGCTTTCGGCCGCGAGTCTTTCGATGAGCTTGAGCACGGCCTCCGCCCGCGCCTGATCGGCGGCAGGCGCGGACCGAATCACTTGCGCCGCCAGCCAGTACGATCGCGGCTGCGACCGCGCGGGCCCCTGCAATTCGATCGCCCCGATCCCCGCGAGCTGATCCGCCACCGCCAGCCAGTACGGCTGCTGCGATTCCTCGCTTCCTAACCAGCCGCCCGCGAGCTTGAGTTCCTTGAGCACGGCCTCATCGCCCGGCAGGGCCGCCCCGCTGACCATCGGCCAGAGCACCCCCAGCGCCGATGCCGGATCGCCTTTGCCCACATGCTGCTGCGCGGCTGCGACAAGCTGGTCGAAAATCCACTTGGTGACCTTCTCGCGCAGCGTGCTGTCAGGCAGCGCGGCCAGCGTCTTACCCACACGCGCCGAGAGCGCGGCGAAATCCTTCTTCTCATTCAACTCGGTCAGCAGCGAAACGATTGCGAGGCGATCCTTCCACGACTGCGGCGCGGCCCCCGCTTTCGCGGCGCTCTGGGCCGCCTGTTCGTACCGGCCCAGACCCGCGGCGGCGAGGGCGGCGATGGCGTGCGCCTCGGCCTTGCCCTCAGGCGTCGAAAGCTCCGCGACAAGCTGCACCGCTTCGCTCAGCGCCAGCTCACTGTTGCCCCAGAGCAGGTAATACTCCGCGATGCGCAGGCGGACCCCATCGCGCTGTGCCGGCTCCAGCGATTCACGCAGCGTGGCGACGAGAAGATTGATCGCATTCTGATACGACTTGACGTTCACCAGCTCAGCCGCGGCTGCGAGCTTCTGTTGGATTGTGCGATGGCGGGCGGTGAGTGTTTCGATGAGCTTCGTCGCTCGGGCGTGCTGCGGTGAAAGTTTCACCACCGCGCGAAACTGTGCCAGTGCTTCATCGACCTGCCCCAGTTGCAGGTAACAATCGCCCAGCGCGAGCTGCGCTTCGACCGACTCGGGCAGAGCCTGCGCGGCAGACTTCAGCAGCGACAACGCCTTGTCGAGATCGCCCGTGCTCAGAGCCGAGCGACCGGCGGCGAAGTCCTCTTTGGCATCGGCGTGGGCTGAAACAGTGAAAGTACCCAAGGTCGAGAAGGCGATCAGAAGCGAAGCGAAGAGTCGTTGGTTCACGGTCGAACTCCTTGTTCATTGCAACGGTTTCAACTCGGCGGGCATGAGCGGGCGGTATCCATCGTGCTCATGTCCTCCATCGGAATTATGTCAGACTAGACGCACGAGCGATGCAACAGTTTCGTAACAAGCGGATCACGGGAGCACCAACCCGACAGCGGGAGCACCATCCCGACAGGGTGGTGCTATTGGCGAACGAACTCCTGTTGCGATTGATGCTCACCGCGCCGCGGCGACTGACGCCCCGTACACGTGTGCCAACCAGGTACGCCACGCCGTCCGTGCGCCAACAGCACCGCCCTTTCGGGACGGTGCTCCCGGACGGTGCTCCATAAAATCCACGTCCTCTATAATGAAGACGCACCGCGCTGCCGTTCGTCGGTGAACCTTCGCCAAATGCAGGACCCGCGCAGCCGTTGTGCCGATAAGAACGGGAAAGAAACCTCACTCGCACCGCCTCCGCCACGCTTCGAATGCTCCCCTCGCCCACGCTCGTCGCCTTCGTATGAATCCGACTGTCTCTCAACCTCCGCCCGCCGCCCCGCCTGCTGACCTTTGGCGATATCAACCGCTCGAGGGCCACTACGACGAGTTCGTCGATGACTCCGGCTCGCCGCGCGAAGCCTGGCGGCGGCTGGTCAGCTCGCTCGCCGCGCTCGGGCCTGAAGAATGGCAGCGGCGCTGGGAACAGGGCCGGCGACTCATTCACGAAAACGGCGTAACCTACAACGTCTACGGCGACCCGCGCGGCATGGACCGCCCCTGGCAGCTCGACGCCATGCCGCTCATCATCAGCCCCGGCGAGTGGGACTACATCGAGAAAGCTGTCGTCCAACGCGCCACGCTTTTCAACCAGATTCTCGCCGATCTCTACGGCCCGCAAAAGCTCCTGCACGAAGGCCTGCTCTCGCCCGGCGTCGTCTTCGCAGGCCCCGGCTACCTGCGCCCCATGCGGCACATTCCCGTTCCCAACGACACCTACCTCCATCTCTACGCCGTCGATCTCGCCCGCGCGCCCGATGGGCACTGGTGGGTCGTCAACGATCGCACGCAGGCACCCAGCGGCTCGGGTTATGCACTGGAAAATCGCCTGGTCATCACGCGCTGCGTGCCGGATATTTTCCGCGACTGCCGGGTGCAGCGACTCGCCGAGTTCTTCGCCAAACAGCGCGACATGCTCTTCAAGCTCGCGCCCGGTCACAAGGAAAATCCGCGCGTCGTGCTGCTCACGCCCGGCCCTTTCAACGAAACCTATTTCGAACACGCTTACCTCGCGCGATACCTCGGCCTGACCCTCGTCGAAGGCGCCGACCTCACCGTGCGCGACAAGCGCGTCTACCTCAAAACACTCAGCGGCCTGCTCCCTGTCGATGTGATCCTCCGCCGGCAGGATGACAGCTTCTGCGATCCTCTCGAGCTGCGCGATGACTCGATGCTCGGCGTGCCCGGCCTGGTGCAGGCGATCCGCGCGGGCACCGTCGCCGTCGCCAACGCCCTGGGCAGCGGCGTCGCTGACACGCCCGCGATCATGGCCTTCCTCCCCAGCCTGTGCAAAGCGTTGCTCGGCGAGGAACTGAAGATGCCCTCCGTCGCCACCTGGTGGCTCGGTGATGAAGGCCCGCGGCAGAACGCCATCGATCAGATCGATCAGGTCGTCATCAAATCCGCTTTCCCTTCGATGGGCCACCAGGTTTACTTCGGCGATCAGCTCACGGACAAGACCCGCGCCGAACTGCTGGCGAAGCTGCGCGAGCGGCCACACGAATACATCGCCCAGGAACGTGTCACGCTTTCCACCTCGCCCGCATGGGCGGACAAAGGCCTGGAGCCGCGCCATGCGATGGTGCGCGTCTTCGTCACCGCCCGCGCCGATGGCAGCTACATGGTCATGCCCGGCGGCCTGACCCGCGTCAGCGCCAGCCGCGATTCCATCATCGTCAGCACCCAGGCCGGCGGCGGCAGCAAGGACACCTGGGTCGTCAGTGACAAACCCGTGAGCAACTTCAGCCTGCTCAAGCCAATGGGCTCGCGCATCGAGCTCTCCCGCGCGGGCTTCTTCCTTTCCTCGCGCGTCGCGGACAATCTCTACTGGCTCGGCCGCTACACCGAGCGCATCGACTCCACCATCCGCGTCGTGCGCTGCATGTTCCGCCATCTCACCGATGAAACTGATTTCTCCGATCCTGCTGTCCTCAACGGACTCAGCGGCGTGCTCGTCGCCCAGGGCAGACTCATCGGCCCGGTCGATGAACACGGCGATGTCTTCGATCGCGCCGCCCTTCAGGAGCAGCTTCAGTCCATGCTCTTCGATGAAGATCGGCCGTTCAGCGTTCGCAATGACATCCAAAAAGCCCATCGCATCGTGGCTCGGGTGCGCGATCGTGTGTCGCTCGATTCCTGGCGCATTCTCAACCGACTCGAAGATGAATTCGCCCTGCCGCAGGTCGGGCCGATGATGCAGCTCAACGCCGCGATGGATCAGCTCGATGATGGCGTGCTCATGCTCGAAGCCTTCGCGGGGCAGACGATGGAAGGCATGACGCGGGAGAACGGCTGGCGCTTCCTCGATCTGGGCCGCCGCATCGAACGCGCCGGCGCCCTGCACATGCTCCTGCGCTTCGGCATGGAATTCCTCAGCGAAATGGAAGGCCCCAAGCTCGAAGCCGTGCTGGAAATCGCAAACAGTTTGATGACTTATCGCTCGCGCTACATGGCGGGCGTCGAGGCCGGCCCGGTGCTTGACCTGCTCATGGCGGATGAATCCAACCCGCGCTCGCTGGCGTTTCAGGCGGCGGCGATGGCGGAGCACATCGATCAGCTCAACGTCGAGGCGCGCAGCGCCGTGCGCTCCAATGAGCAGCGCGCGATCCTGACTATCTTGACGCAGCTTCGCCTGGCGCAGATCGCCACCATCGCCGCGCCGGATGCAACGGGTCATCGCGCGAACCTGACCGAATTGATCGACACCTGCGATCATCACCTGCACGAAATGAACATAAGCCTGACGCGCCGGTACCTGAGCCACGCCCGCCGCATGCATCACATCGTGGACCTGGGCGCGGAGGTGTCCTGACCATGAAACTTCGCGTTCAACACACCACGACGTACGACTACGACGAGCCCGCCTCGACGAGTCACAACCAGGTTCACCTGGCCCTGCGCGATCTGCCCTGGCAGAAGTGTCTCCAGCGCGAGCTGCATGTCACCCCTGCGCCCGAGGACATCGCCGAGCACGTGGACTACTTCGGCAACATCGCCACCTCCTTCGCGATCCTCGAACCGCACCCGCAACTGAAAGTCCATGCCTCCAGCGTGATCGAAGTTCACAAACGCCCCGCCATCAACCTGCTTCAGTCGCCGGCCTGGGAAAAGGTGCCGCAATTAAACGAAAGCAGTCTTGCACCTGAGGCGATCGATGCGATCCAGTACCGCTTCGACTCGCCCTTCATCCGCCGCAGTCCCGCGCTCGCCGAGTACGCCCGGCCGAGCTTCGCCGCGAGCCGCCCCCTGCTCGCCGCCGCGATGGACCTGACGCAGCGCATCAAAAGGGATTTCAAATACACGCCCAAGGTCACGACCATCGCCACGTCGATCGAAGAAGTCCTCCGCAGTCGCCACGGCGTGTGCCAGGATTTTTCCCATCTCCAGATCGGCTGCCTCCGCTCGCTCGGCCTGCCCGCGCGCTACGTCAGCGGCTATCTCGATACCGATCCTCCGCCCGGCAAACCCAAGCTCCTCGGCGCTGACGCCTCGCATGCGTGGATCAGCGTCTACTGTCCCAAGACCGGCTGGGTAGATTTCGATCCGACCAACGGCATCCAACCCGCGGGCCGACACGTCACCATCTGCTGGGGCCGCGACTACGGCGACGTCAGCCCCATCCGCGGCGTCGTCCTCGGCGGCGGCGACCCGAAGCTGACGGTGGAGGTGGATGTCAGGCCGGTGTGAACCGTGGTGACGATCCCCTCCGGGTACTGGTCCCCTTCCGGGTGGCTGGGGCTGGAGTCCGCGCAAGCCCCGGCCGTGTGACTCACTGTGTTCTGGGGCGTTCACTTCCACTCGTGCGCCAGGCCGGGGCTTACGAAGACTCCAGCCCCAGCCACCCGCGGGGCAGGTGTACGGTGAATGCCGCAGGTCATAGCGCATGTGATGCACTTGCCTTCGCGGCTATTCGTGAACTCGTGAAGATCGGCCTTGAGCAGGTCGCGCCAGTCAGCCAATGAATCACTGCCACAATTACGGCTTCTTCTCTTTATTCAAGGTGGCCTGTTTAGCGTCGCGCTGTTTGCTCAATAATGCGATTTGCTCAACAAGCCCTTTTTCCTCATTGCGGAATGCCTTGACCTCCGCATCACTAAAAGTGCCCGCTTCCTTCGCCTTCGCCAAGGCCGTCGCATAGGCGGCGGCGGCGGCCTCCGTTAAATCCTTTGCCCCTTCGTACAGCTTCACCTTGTCCATCGCACGGTCGAACGCGATCAGCTCGGCGTTCTTCTTTCGCAGACTGGATAGCGTCGTCTGATACCGCTCGATTTCCGTTTGCATGGCGTCGATTTCCGTCTGCATCTGGGCTAGTGGATCAATCGGCTCCTCTGGGAGAATCTCGGCCTCACTCCCCTTAGCAGGTTCATTGACTAATGAATCTTTCGGTGGATGGACAGGCAGTTGGGCAGGCTCAACGACTTTCGGTGTCGGGATTGTTCCCTGAGCTACGGATGGCGGCGGTTGCTTGCTCGTGAGAACTATCCACAGAACGGTAACGGCGCTACCGATGATCACCAGCGCGATGCCGAGCCTCATTGCAAATGCAATAGCATCCGAAGCGCTAAATTCGGGGCAACTAGCTGGACTGCCGCAACGGGTGCATCGCCATTTCGCACGATGAAGGCTTCCCAATATCCAGAACGGAAGCCACAGTCCACCCGAAAAGATCAAAAGTAGGACGTTCACCAAATCGCTTGTGACGGGACGGCGAATCAGAACGTGATCGCGGCAACGCTTGCACCATCCATTAGCTTCTTGATAGGACATGAAGCACCCCTTTTCGAATATCAATCGCAATCAAGTTACCACGCCTTAGCGATCACCCAGTTCTGCCCTTCGATGACGAAACAAGAGTATACCAACGCACCGGGTATCAACCGCGGACCAATGGGAGAGCGCGGAGCGACGAAGTTATTCGCCTCCGTGAACTTGTCCCATCTGCTCGAATTAAATATTCACGGATGCCCCATTGGCAAAGCGGCGGCAGCCCTCGCCAACAAGCGCGTGATGCCAGAGTTGACGAACGGTGGCTTGTGGAGGACCGGCGTACCGAAGCGTATCAAACAGCTATTGGGCGCTTGCCCATGTCTGTACGTTGAGTGGACCAGTGATACGACCAGCTAGCGAAGTTCCGTATCTCTACTGAGCATACATCGTGCAATACGTATGGTACGGAGTACGTTAGGACATCATCCGCCCCCGGCGGCGGCGCGATCCCTTCGCGCCGGCCCTGCCCGAATCGCGGCGAAACCCGTGTCTAGTAGACACGGGGTAGACACGTGGTAGCCATTTGGCAAATCCCTATGAACACACACGTTAAGACAAAATGGCTACCAGGGGGTAGGGGGTATGGTAGACATGTGGCTACTTCCTATCGGGGCCGCCGGGCAAGGCGGTCGGCCGCGCGGAGGTCAGCCGGCGGTTCGGCGCGGCGGTTAGCGGTCGGGCCGAGTCGGCGAGGCCCACTTGTTGCGGCGGGGTCGTGCGGCGGGGACGGGGGTCGTAGGCGGGGACGGGCGGGCCTCGCGGACTCGGCCCTGCCGCTAACCGGGGGAAGCGTGCGTACACTGATCGCATCTGTTGGGGTCATCACATGAAACATCATCCGATCATTGCGATTGTCTTTGTCCTGCTGCTGCGCTCCGCCGCGTTCGCCGAGCAATCGGTGCCGCCGGTTTACGGTGATCATTCCAATCTGCTGGTGTATCGCGATGCCGGAGGCCGCGAACATGCGGTGAAGTCGAAGGAGGATTGGGCGAAGCGGCGCGGGCATGTTCTGCTGGGGATGCAGCAGGCGATGGGGGCGTTGCCGGAGCGCGACAAGTTGCCGAAGCTGGAGGTGCGCGAAGGTGAAGTACACAAGCGCGAAGAGTACACGCGGATCACGATCACGTTCGTCGCCGAGGTGGTGGACGGGAAGGAAGACCGCGTGCCGGCGTATCTCTATCTGCCGGCGAAGCGCGGCGACGGCGAGCAGCCGAAGCAGCGGCCGGCGATGCTGGTGCTGCATCAGACGCACGCGCTGGGCAAGGGTGACTGCGATTGGGAGAAGGGCCGGACGAATCGCTGCCTGGCGAGCGAGCTGGCGGCGCGGGGGTATGTCGTGCTCGCGCCGGATTATCCTTCCTTCGGTGATTACACGTTTGACTTCGCCGCGATGTACAAGGCCGGTCGATATGCGTCGGGCTCGATGAAGGGCATCTTCAATCACATGCGCGCGGTGGACCTGCTCCAATCGCGCGAGGATGTGGACGGCGAGCGCATCGGCGTGATCGGTCATTCGCTGGGTGGGCACAACGCGATGTTTCTTGCTGCGTTCGATGAGCGCGTCAAGGTGATCGTTTCGAGCTGCGGCTGGACGCCGTTCCACGATTACTACGGCGGCAAGATCGCGGGCTGGACGAGTGATCGCTACATGCCTCGACTGCGCGAGGTGTATCAGCTCGATGCGGGCAAGGTGCCGTTTGATTTCTATGAAGTGGTGGCGGCCTTGGCGCCTCGGCCGTTCTACTCCTGCTCGCCAACGCGGGACAGCAACTTTGATGTGATGGGCGTGAAGAAGGCTGGCGCGAAGGCGAAGCAGGTTTATGAGTTATTCAAGGCGGAAGAGAAGCTTGTGATCGAGCATCCGGATAGTGCGCATGACTTTCCGCCGGCGTCGCGGGAGGCGGCTTATAAGTTTATTGATGAAGCGCTGAGCACGATGAAATCTCAAAGATGAAAGTTCCAAAACTCAAACAAGCTCCAATAGGAAGTGAAATCAAATCAAACTTCAATTCAAACGGGGATCGGACAGCAATTCAGTGTGATGAATCCCTTTCGGATCGATTCTGCCTTGTTTGAGATTTGTTTGAGATTTGGTAATTGAGATTTGAGATTTACTTTCTCAGTATGCTTCCTCATCGACCACCCAACCGAGCTTCACGAGCATGGGTCGATGATCCGAACCGAACGACTGCGAACCTATTTCACATGACAGCGTGACCAGTTCGCGGCTGTGCAGACAATGATCGATCGGCAATCGCAACAGGCCCGGCAGCGAAGAGTGCCACGTGCCTGTCGGCCAGCGGCCTTGCATGGCGTTGAAGAGGTCGGTTTCGGTCATGAGCCTGCGGAACGGCATGCACCAGGGTGTGGCGTTGAGGTCGCCGATGATGAGCGAGGCGATGCGTTCGTGATCGCGAGCCCATTGACCGGCCCCGGCAAGCTGAGCGTTGCGATGAGCCGCGACGGATGCGATCAGCGGCGGCAGCGTGTGCAGACCCATGAAGGCGAGCGGTCGGCCATGCCAGTGTCCGAGCAGTTCGATTGCAGGGACGCGCGAGAGGCCGGCGGAAGGATCGATCGTCTTCACGCTGGTGATGCGCAGGCCGCGTGTCTCGTGGAGTGCATCACGTCGGGCGAGCAGTGCGATACCGAAGTTGTCATCCCGCGCCCGCGCCAGCAGCACATCGTATTCCGGCAGCCCCTGCTGAAGGTCCGCCAGCCAGGCGTCGTTGACTTCCTGCACGAGGATCAGGTCCGCCCCGGTCGCAGCCATGTACTTCACCGCATCATCATGTTGCTTGTTGGCGGTGTGGACATTGAACGCCAGCACGGTCAGCGGCGGGATATCGAGATTGGCTTCGCGCGTATCGCGCCCGAAGAAGATGGGCAGCACCATGGCCGAGTTGACCGCGACGCCTGCGATGAGGGCGAGTCGCCAGACCGGTTGCCGAATAAGCGAAGGCACGCAGCACAGCGCGACGAGCATCACCAGCAGGAGCGGACGGAAATGATTGAGCAAGTCCAGCGCCCACCAGAGATCGGCAAAGAGCCCGGCGAAGGTCGCCAGCAGAACACACATGGCGGGCACGCGTAAGAAGCGCAGAGCCGGCGTACGGCGCCGCGGCCGGCCCTGGGAAACCGGCGCGGAATCGCCGAGGGAATTAGACATGACGGATCAAAGGACAGTGAACAATGCGGCCGAAAGGAGTCGAACCTTCACGAGGGGATTAGCCTCACTAGGACCTGAACCTAGCGCGTCTGCCAGTTCCGCCACGGCCGCGGGATCGAGCGAGCACGGTAGTGTAGAGACACGGCTGAGGGAATCAAGTCGCCCGGAAGTCCCGCCCTGACGAGAACTTACATACCTCGCCCCGCGCGGCCTGTATCGCCCAACTCGCCTGCATCGCGTGTCGCCACGACTTTCCCGGTGTATCCTTTATGGTGGTGAGGCCAAAACCTCCCAAGAGTGCCGAATAAGCGTCGATCCGGATAGAATGAAACACCGTGCTCCCCAGCCCGCGTCACCGGCCGCCCGCGCGACGCCGTCCATTCAAGGTAACCGCATGATCAGCAAGTCAGCTTCACCTTCGCTCGCAGCCGCCGCCCTGATGGCGATCCTTCTGGCCGCCCTGCCGGCTCAGGCTGAGGAGCCGTTGCCCGATGTCGTCAGCTTCAACCGCGACATCCGCCCGATCTTCTCTGACACCTGTTTCGTCTGCCATGGCCCCGACGCCAAGCACCGCAAGGCCAAGCTCCGCATGGATGTCGAAGCGGATGCCAAGGCCGATCACGACGGCATCATCCCCATCGTGCCCGGCAACCTGAAGACCAGCGAAGCGTGGCGGCTGATCAACGGCGATGACTCCGAGCGTATGCCGCCGCCCAAGTCCAACAAGATTCTCTCCGCCAGGCAGAAGGCGCTCATCGGCAAGTGGATTGAGCAGGGCGCCAAGTACGAAGGCCACTGGGCCTTCATCGCGCCGACGAAGCCGGCCCTTCCTTCCGCGAAGAACGCGAAGTGGGCCCGCAATCCGATTGATCATTTCATCCTGGCTCGCCTGGAAGCGCAAGGCCTTTCGCCGTCGCCTGAAGCGGATCGTGATGCTTTCGTCCGTCGCGTGAGCTACGACATCACCGGCCTTCCGCCCACGCTTGACGAGCTTGATCGCTTCATCGCTGACAAGTCACCCAACTGGTACGAGGCGATGGTTGACTATTACTTCGACCGCCCCGCCTACGGGGAACGCATGGCCCTCGCGTGGATGGATGCCGCCCGCTACGGCGACACCAGCGTCTTCCATGCCGATGGCCCGCGCGACATGTGGCCGTGGCGCAACTGGGTGATCAACGCCTACAACGCCAACATGCCCTTCACTCAGTTCGCCACTGAGCAGCTCGCCGGCGATCTCATCCCCGATGCCGACCCCTGGCAGAAAGTCGCCTCCGGTTTCAACCGCAACAACGGCACCACCGACGAAGGCGGCGCGATCGCTGAAGAGTATCGCGTCGAGTATGTCGTCGATCGCGTGAAGACCACTTCCAACGTTTTCATGGGTGTCTCGATGGAGTGCGCCCAGTGTCACGATCACAAGTACGATCCGATCTCGCAGAAGGATTACTACGCGTTCTATGCATTCTTCAATCAGACGACTGATCCCGGCATGCAATCCCGCAACGGCAACCAGACGCCGATCGTGAACGTGCCGGATAAAGATCGTGAAGCGAAGGCAGCCGAGCTTCAGAAGCAGGTCGAATCGAAGGAACAGGCGATCAAAGCCTACGAGAAGACAGCCGAGAAGGCATTCGAAGCCTGGGTCGGCGAGATGAGCTTCAAGGTGGCCGCCGGTGAGAAGACCGCGGTGCCGCAGGACATGCTGCTCTACTTCGCGCTCGATGAGAACAAGGGCAACGCGGCTCACGATGCGGTCAACGCGAAAAACAAAGGCACCATCAAAGGCAACGCGAAGTGGGACGCCGGCCAGTTCGGCTCCGCCTTCCGCGTCGACCGCAGCAACTGGATCGACTTCGGCAAAGACCTGGCCAACTTCGACCGCACCGATGCTTTCAGCTACGGCTGCTGGATCAAACCTGACGACGCGGGCAACGGTGTGCCTGTTTCCAAGATGGATGATGGCAGCGCTTACCGCGGATGGGACCTTTACATCTCGGGCGGCAACGTCGCTGTTCACATCATCAGCACCTGGCCCAGCGATGCCCTGAAAGTCACGACGAAGAATAAGATCAAAGCGAAGGAATGGAACCACGTCTTCGCGACCTACGACGGCTCTTCGAAACCCGAAGGCATCAAGATCTACATCAATGGTAAGGAAGAGCCTTGGAACATCGAACAAGGCAGCCTGCGCAGCACGACGAAGGGCAACGCACCGCTTCAGATCGGCAGGCGTCACCCGGGTTCGCCCTTCGCGGGACTTGTGGATGATGTGCGCATCTATGGCCGGGCGCTCAGCGGTGTGGAAGTCGGCGCGCTGGCAGGCTCCGATCCCATTCGCCCGATCCTCGCGCTCGCGCCCGACAAGCGAACGCCGGAACAGGTCAGCTCGCTGCGAGCGCACTACCTCAGCAGCGTGGACAAGGAATACGGCAAGCTCAACGCGGAGAAGACGAAGCTTAGCGCCGAGATCGAAGGCTTAAAGAAGTCGAACGTCACGGTGATGGTGATGGGCGAGATGGATAAGCCGCGCGAGACGTACCTGCTCATGCGCGGGCACTACGCTTCGCCGGATAAGAGTGAAGTGATCAAGCCTGATGTGCCGACGCTGCTGCCGCGCCTGCCCGAGGGCGCGCCGAACAATCGCCTGGGCCTGGCCAAGTGGCTCTTCCTGCCCGACCATCCGCTCACGGCCCGCGTCACCGTCAACCGCTACTGGACCATGCTCTTTGGCCGGGGCATCGTCGAAACCGCGATGGACTTCGGCGGTCAGGGCTCCTGGCCCAGTCATCCTGAGTTGCTCGACTGGCTGGCGGTGGACTTTCAGGAGAACGGCTGGAACGTCAAGCGAACCCTCAAGCAGATCATGTTGTCCGCGACTTACCGCCAGTCTTCGCGCACCACGCCGGAGCTGCGCGAGAAGGACCCGCTGAATCTCCTGCTCTCGCGCGGCCCGCGCCATCGCCTGCAAGGTGATTTCATTCGTGACACCGCCCTTGCCGTCAGCGGCTTGCTCACGGATGAAGCCGGCGGCCCCGGTGTGAAACCCTATCAGCCGCCCGGCCTTTGGAACGAAGTCAGCCTCGATGGCGGACTCCGCTTCGTGCAGGACAAGGGCGACAAGATCTATCGCAAGAGCATGTACATCTACTGGAAACGCTCCGCTCCGCATCCGGGCATGATGCTGCTCGACGCCCCGACCCGCGAGAAGTGTACGGTGCAAAGGCCCGTCACCAACACGCCGCTGCAGGCGATGTACCTGATGAACGACACGCAGTTCGTCGAAGCCTCGCGCGTGCTGGCCCAGCGCATGATGACGCAAGGCGGAAGCACGCCGGTGGACCGCATCGCGTTCGGCTACCGACTCGCGACTTCGCGAAGACCCTCGGCAAACGCCGTCGCCACGTTGCAATCGCTTTATGAATCCGAACTCGCCAAGTACAAGGCTGCGCCCGACAAAGCGAAGGCCCTGCTCGCTATCGGCGAAGCCCCGCGCGATGCCAAGCTGGACATGGCCGAGCACGCGGCGTGGACCATCGTGGCGAGTACCATCCTGAATATGGATGTGACGGTGTCGAAGTATTGACCTTTCGACAAGGAAACGAAACGCATGCGAATCATCGCCTTCATCCTGTTGCTCTTGTGCTTCGCCGCGCAGCCGGCCTCCGCTCAGACGGCCGACGAGATGACCGCGCTCATCGATCGCCTCGTCCAGCTCGACTCGATCGACATCGCTCGCGATGTGAAGTTCCGCCCCGGTCTCGCGCCTTCGCTGCACGAACTCGATGCTGATGAATCGAAGATGACTGTGCTCAGTGATCCTTATGTTGTTCACGGCAAAGATCAGCCCGGCGCGGCTGGCTGGTATCGCGTGAGTTTCGTCGTGCCCGAAAAGCTCGGCAAGATTCCGTTCCCGCAGGGCAAGAGCTACAACTGCGGCATCGAGAGCAACGTGCTGGGCGCGTGGGAGACGTACACCTACGTCAACGGCAAGCCGGCCGGCCTGTGGAGCCAGGACGGCCTGAAGGCCAACCGCGATCAGCACGCAACCTACTGGATGAGCAACGCGCCGATGCCGCTCAAACCCGGCGACAAAGTCACGCTCGCCATCCTCGCCACCGCGTCGCCTTTGGGTCGCGGCAGTCCCGAAGGCTTCGGCCTGCGGCATCTGCGATTGCGTTTTGCCTTGGCGCACACCGGCGCGCGGCAGCCGTTCTACGGCGATGTGTACCGCAAAGGCCAGGGCCGCGGCATCCTCGGTATCCGCGAAATCCTCGCCAACCTCGAAGGCGAAGATTTGAAGGCATTCCAAGCGAAGATTAAGACACCGCTGGCGAACCTCGACGCCGTGTTCAAGGCCGCGGAGACCGAAGTGCTCGACAACCTGACCAAGGCGATGGCGGAGGCGGCGAAGGAGATCGAGCCGATCGTGAAGGATTGGATCACGCAGCAATCGAAGCGCAAGTGACCTCTGACCGCGTGAACGAGCGCGTCTACAATTGCTGAAGTGGACGCCCACGAAGTTGAGCAAGTGCCCGGATGGAACCGAAGACTCACCTGGATGACATACGATGGCTACCACCACAACCCACCCCTTGATTGTGAAAACGCCCGGCACCTGTGGCGGTCGACCGCGCATTGACGGGCATCGGATTCGCGTGCAGGATGTCGTTGGCCTCTACTTCATCCGCGGATTCTCGGCTGAAGAGATCGGCAAAGCCTTTCCGTCGATCACCCTTACGCAGATACATGCGGCCCTCGCGTACTATCACGACAATCGAGATGAGATCGACAAGGAGTTGCAGGAGGACGAGCACTTCGTCGAAGAGTTTATTCGCAAGAATCCTCAGTCAGTGCGCCGGTGGGAGGAGATTTGATGCTGCGGGCGTTTGCAGACGAGCACGTGGATGCAGCGGTCATAGAGGCCGTTCGAAAGCTTGGCGTGGATGTAATCACTGTTCAGGAGCATGGACTGTCCGGATCGGTTGACGAGGTACTGCTATCGGTTGCCACAAAAGAAGGACGCCTGATGCTCACCAGCGACAAGGATTTCCTGAAACTCCATGCCGAGTGGTTGAAGGCAGGGAAGGATCACGCAGGCATCGTGTTCTGGAAACTGACCAAGTACTCGGTCGGCAACGCCGTACGTCGCATCATGGGCATCGTGAGAGCCATGACGGTGGAAGATGCCAAAAACAATCTGATCTATCTTTGACTTTGCAACGTTTGACACGACCAGAGAATCATCATGAACCCAATCCAAGAACGCGCCCTCGAACTCTCGCGCCGCTACCTGCTCACGCGATCGGCCGGCCTGCTCGGCGCGGCTGGCCTTGCGTCGCTGATGAATCCCTCGCTGCTCCACGCGGCCAACCCCGCGAAGCGGCCTTCCGACCTGCCCGCTTCCACCGGCCTGCCCGGCGTGCCCCACCACAAGCCCACCGCCAAGCGGGTCATCTATCTCTTCCTCTCCGATGGGCCTTCGCACATCGACATGTTCGACTATCACCCCGAGATGCGCAAGTTCCATGGCCAGGAACTGCCCGGCTCCATCCGCGGCGACCAGCGCATCACCGGCATGACCAGCGGCCAGAAATCCTTCCCCTGCGTCGCCCCCATGTTCGAGATGAAGCAGTTCGGTCAGCATCAGACCTGGGTCAACAGCGACATCCTCCCGCACACGGCGAAGATCGTCGATGACATCACGCTTATCAAGAGCATGAATACCGAAGCGATCAACCACGACCCGGCCATGACCTACATCAACACCGGCACGCAGCAGGTCGGCAAGCCTTCGATGGGCGCGTGGCTCAGCTACGGCCTGGGCTCCATGAACGAGAACCTGCCCGCGTATGTCGTCATGATCAGCAAGGGCGCCGGCCAGCAGCAGGCCCTCTTCGCACGCCTGTGGGGCGCGGGCTTCCTGCCGAGCCAGCATCAGGGTGTGCAATTCCGCAGCGGCGCGAATCCCGTGCTTTACCTGAAAGACCCCGACGGCGTCGATCGCGACACCCGCCGCAATATGCTCAACGCCCTGAACAAGCTCAACGAGGAAGAGTTCGATCTCTTCGGCGATGCGGAGACGAAGACGCGCATCGCCCAATACGAGATGGCATACCGCATGCAGATGAGCGTGCCGGAGGTCGTGAGTCTCGATGATGAACCGGCTGAGACATTCAAGCTCTACGGCGATGCGGCCAAGAAGCCCGGCTCGTTCGCCTACAACTGCGTCATGGCCCGCCGGCTCGCCGAGCGCGGCGTGCGGTTCATTCAACTCTTCCATCGCGGGTTCGACCAGCATGGCGATCTGCCCAACCGACTGCGTGCCCAGTGCGGCGACGTCGATCAGGCCTGTGCCGGTCTCGTGCGCGACCTTCAGAACCGCGGCATGTTCGACGACACACTCGTGGTCTGCGGCGGCGAGTTCGGCCGCACGATCTACTCGCAGGGCGCGCTCAGCGAGAAGAACCACGGCCGCGACCATCACGGCCGCGCGTTCACGACATGGATCGCCGGCGGCGGCGCGAAGCGCGGTATCGAATACGGCCGCACCGATGATTACGCCTACAACATCATCGAGAATCCGGTGCATATCAACGACCTCAATGCGACGATCCTGCATACGCTGGGCATCGATCACGATCGCCTGACGTTCAAGTATCAAGGCCTCGATCAGAAGCTCACGGGCGTCGAAGGGGCGAAGGTGGTGAAGAACGTGCTGGCGTAAGCGAGCCGGGGCGTATTCGCCCCGGTGAGAGTGCCGCGCCCAAGCCGGAGTGAGTTCACCGATGGGGCAACTCTTTGACACAATCAGGCAGCTTGTAGCCGATGAAGAGTACGTCATTGGTGATCATGCCTCCGAACGGCTGTATGAGCGTGCTATTATGGACTGGCAGGCCGTTGCTGGTATTGAGGATGGCGAATTGATCGCGGAGCGACCCGACGCTGTCCCGAATCCAGCCGTTGAAGTGCGTCAGTGGTTGTCCGATGGAACTTCATACAAAGCAGTGTGGTCGTACCTGCGACGCAGCGGTGTTGCGAAGCTTGTAACGGTCCACTTCTTTGACAGAGATTAGCCATGCGAATTCCTGGACAGCGAATCAAACGAACCCGATTCATTCAGACGGCCAAGTACGTTGTGGCTGTTGAAGTGGAGATGGTCATTCCCATTGACGATCCAAGCGAACCCTGTCTCGAGTCTGAAACGGTCGATCTACTCAAGCAAATCAAAGAACGCGCGGAACAAGGTGATGTCGAATGGCTGCGCACAGCCGGCAAAGTCTATGCGGCGGTCGAAGCGGCGTGATCACCCAACTGCCGTCACCGGCCAAACCAGATTCACCCCCACCACCGCCGTCGCCATCACCAGCAGATCCAGCGGCAATCCAAATCGCAAATAATCCGTGAAGCGATAGCTGCCCGCGTTGTAGACCATCAGGTGCGTCTGGTAGCCGAAGGGCGTCGCGAAGCCGCAGCTTGCGGCGATCATGATGAGCACGGCGAAGCCGGTGAAATCCGCGCCGATTGATTTGGACGCCATCAGCGCGACGGGGAAGACCAGCACGGCCGCGGCGTTGTTGGTCACCAGCTCCGTGAAGAAGAGCGTCACGGCATAGATCGCCAGCATCACCAGCCACGGCCTTCCGCCGGCGGCGTCGACGAGGCCTTGCGCCATGGTCGACGCGAGTCCGCTGGTCTTGAGCGCCTCGCCTACACCGAACGCCGCGCCGATCATCAGCAGCAGTCGCCAGTCGATGCTCTTCCTCGCGTCGTTGGCCGAGCAGCAGCGCGTGAGGACCATCAGCCCCGCGCCCAGCAGCGCGCCGTTGAGCATGGAAAGCCAGCCGGGCGTTACGCAGGCCACCACACCCGCGAGGATCGCCAGCGCGATCCACGCGCGGTCATGCCGCATCGGCTGTGAGCCTTCCACAGCAGACACAAGAAAGAAGTCGTGGCTGTTGCGATAGTTCTCCACGAAGCGCGGGTGCGTTTCGATCAGCAGCGTGTCGCCCGCCTGCAAGACGATGTCGCCGATCTTCTGATCCTTCAGATGCACGCCGCCGCGATGGACCGCGATCACCGCCGCGTTGTATTGCGAGCGGAACCGGCCTTCGCGGATGCTCTTGCCGATCATCGGATGCTGCGTGCTGATGACCGCTTCGACGAGGCAGCGGTTGTGCCGCGGGTCCTGGAGTTTGAAGACCTGATTCGTCGCCGGTTGAAGGCCGCGGATGCGCTGAAGGTCAACCACCGAGTCAACGACGCCGACGAAGATGAGCCGATCATTCCCGCGCAGCACCGTCTGCGGACCGGCAGCGACGATGCGATCGCCATCGCGCTCGATCTCCGCGAGGAACAGGCCTTGCAGGTTGCGCAGGCCGGCCTGCTCGATCGTTTTGCCATCCACCGGGCTCTTCGGTTCGACGAGCATTTCGACCGTGTATTGCCGGGCCTCGGTTTCATCGGCGCGCTTGGCGCGGCGATCGGGAAGCAGCTTGGATGTGGCGATGAAGATGTAAAGAAGGCCGACGATGGCGACGGGCACGCCGACGATGGCGACGGTGAACATGCCGATCTCGACAGGCGCGATCTCGCCGCTCTTCACAGCCGCGCGGGTCATGCCGAAGACGACGAGGTTGGTGCTGGTGCCGATGAGCGTGCAGATGCCGCCAAGGATCGCCGCGTAGCTGAGCGGGATGAAGAGCTTGCTCGCCGCGAGCCCGGCCTTCTTGCACCAGTCGGTCACGACGGGAATGAAGATGGCAACGATGGTTGTGTTATTCAGGAACGCACTCAGGCCCGCGGCAGGCAGGAGCAACCGGGCCTGGGCGCCGGCGATGGATTTAGGTCGGCCCAGCAGCGGCTCGGTGATCATGCTCATCGCGCCGGTCTGCGTCAGGCCTTGAGCAAGCACGAAGAGCACCGCGACCGTGATGAGCCCTTCATTGCCGAAGCCCGCGACGAGGGCTTGCGTGGAGGGAAGCTTCGCCGACCCGCTGATGGAGCCGACGGTCATGAGGATCGTGAGCCCCGCCAGGAAGAGCGTGTCCGGCGCAGCCCAATTCCGCGCCAGCGCCACGATGAGCGACAGCACGAGTGCCAGCGTGAACCAGGCTTCCCAGGCCATGAGTTGCTCCGAGGAAAAAGGGCGAAGGGCGAAGGGCGAAGGGCGAAGGGTAGAGGGAAAGGAGTTCCGAGTTCAGAGTTCAGGTCGTCCAATCAGCCCCTTGGCCCTTGGCCCTCATCCCTTGGCCCTCTCTCCTACGCCTGTCCGCGCTCCTTCGCGCGGCGACGAAGTTCCGCATCAATGAATCCCTGAATGTCGCCATCCAGCACTCGCTGCGGGTTGCCGACTTCGTAACCTGTGCGCGTGTCCTTCACGCGGTTGTCGTAGAACACATAGCTGCGAATCTGCGTGCCCCAGCCCATCTCGAGCTTGCCGCCTTTGGCTGTGTCGATCTCCTTCGCACGCCGCTCCTCTTCCAGCAACTCCAGCTTCGCACGCAGAATCGCCATCGCCCGCTTCTTGTTCTGTCCCTGATCGCGATAGACCGAGCAGGTGATGGTGATGTTCGTGGGGACATGCGTGATGCGCACCGCGCTGGCGACCTTGTTCACGTTCTGCCCGCCCGGCCCCGTGGCGCGGACGAAGGCCATGATCTCAAGCTCGCTGTCGGGAATCTCCAGCTTCGATTCCTCATCAAATTCAGGCACGATCTCGACAGCCGCGAAACTCGTCTGCCGCTTGCCCTGTGCGTTGAAGGGCGACACCCGCGCCAGCCGATGCGTCCCGCGTTCCGTCGAGAGATACCCGAAGGCGTTGTGGCCCTTCACGTAGAGCGTGATGTCCTTGATGCCCGCATCATCGGCGACGTTCTTGTCCACCTCGCTGATGTCCCAGCCGACTGACTCGCAGTACAACATGTACATGCGGCTGAGCATCTCCGCCCAGTCCTGCGCCTCGGTCCCGCCTTCACCGGCGTACACGCTCAGGTAGCAGTTGCGGCTGTCATACTTGCCCGACAACATCGACAGACCTTCGATCTTCTCCATGCCTGCCGCCAGAGCATCGAGCAGACCATCGACCTCCTCGCGCGTGGCCTGATCATCCGCTTCCTGCGCCATTTCCCAGAGCAGCTTCGCATCTTCGAACTTCTGAAGATACTTGCGCAGCGGATCGATCGCGGTGCGAAGCCCCTTGGCCTCGGTGACGACCTTGTTGGCTTGATCCTTGTTGTTCCAGAAGTCAGCCGAGTTCTGCTTGTCCTCGAGCTGGACGAGGTGGGCTAGTTTCTGGTCGTAGTTAAAGAGAGTCGCGGACAGCAACGACGCGCGCCTCTAAGCCGGAGAGAATGGATGGGATGTTTTCGTGTTGCATGGTCATCAAGTCTCAAAAATCGAATCGAACGGCGAGCACGCAAGAGCAATTCGTCAATCACGGCCTGGCGCGATCTATCAATCAGTCTTATCCTCAGCTTTGGTCATCAGGGCATACGCCCGCAATGCCTTGTTGGCGGCAGCGGAATCGGGAAACAATCGGGCGACATCCGCATCCAAAACGACGACGTTCGTCCCCTCAGCATAGCGTTTGGCGTGAACGCCGCGCCGGGCCTGGCTGAAATCGTATTCCGGACGCATCGGCGGGTTGTCATTGTCCTGTTTCATATTGCCTTCTTTCAGCTCGCGTGGCCAGTGATCCGGATCAAAGATCGTCGCTGCCAGCGGGTCGCCGAACACGGTCGAGGCATCCTCGAATGATATGCCGTGCTTCTGCCGATTCGAGTCGGCCTTGTCGGAATCCCATTCAAAGAGAAGCGGCATTCATAGCCCCTTTCGACAAACCCGTTCATTTTCATTCCACCACCGCCGCTATCGCATCACACAACGGCCGCATATTCGCGTCCGTCATCCCCGCCACGTTGATCCTGCCGCTGCCCACGATGTAGATCGAGAACCTTTCCTTCAAGGCCTTGACCTGGTCCTTGTTCAGGTTGGAGAAGCTGAACATGCCGTGCTGGAGGATAATGAAGTCGTTGCCGGCGGGCGAAAGCTTCACGCCGCGCCGGTCCAGGTTCTGTACGAACGATTCGCGCATCAGGTGAATCCGCTCGCGCATCTGTTTCACTTCGCCGACCCATTGTTCGTTGAGCGCAGGATCGCTGAGGATGGTCGTGACGATCATGCCGCCGTGCGCCGGCGGGTTGGAATAGTTCGTGCGAATGCAGACCTTCACCTGGCTCATCACCTTCGTGGCAGCCTCGGCACTCGCGGCGACGATGGTCATCGCGCCGGTGCGTTCGTTGTACAGGCCGAAGTTCTTGCTGAAGCTCGACACCACGATCAACTCTTTCACCTTCGCAAGGAGAGCGGTGAGACACGTCGCATCTTCCCGAATGCCCACGGCGAATCCCTGATACGCAAAGTCCACCAGCGGGAGCAATCCCTTTTCCGCGATCGTCTCCGCAATGGTCTTCCACTGCTCGGGCGTCGGGTCCACGCCTGTCGGATTGTGACACGTGCCGTGCAGCAGCACGACGCTGCCGGGCGCCGCTGACTTCAGGGCTGCGATCATGCCTTCGAAGTTCAGGCCGTTGGTCTTGGCATCGAAGTAGGGATAAGTCTGCACGTTGAGACCCGAGGCCTGGAAGATGGCATCGTGATTGGCCCACGTGGGATCGCTGACGAGGATGATGGGCTTGTTGTGAATCTTCGCCAGGTAATCCCCCGCGACGCGCAGGCCGCCGGTGCCGCCGGGCGTGTGACAGGTCGCGGCCCGGTTGTTGGTGATGACTTCGTGTCCTTCACCAAACAGCATCGTCTGCACCGCGCCGGTGTAGGCCGGCGAGCCGTCAATCGGCATGTAGCCCTTGCTCGCTTCACCCGCGAGGATGCGCTTCTCCGCTTCCTTCACCGAAGGCAGCACGGGCGTCTTGCCGGCCGCGTCCTTGTAGACGCCGACGGAAAGATTGATCTTCGCCGGGTTCGGATCCTTGTTGAAGGCCTCGGTGATGCCGAGGATTGAGTCGGGCGGCGCTAAGGTGACGTGATCGAACATGGCGACATTCCAGGGCGGCGGTAAAAAGGTTGCGGACGGGTGACAGCGGGGTTGAAAGGTTAGCAAAGGCGAGGTGCAGTGGCGAGCGGAGAGGATTCGGCGCCCAACCGGGGGAAGGTAGACAAATGTCTACCACCCCCCCTCCCCTTTGGTGGCCATTTTCGTTTAAGTCTTGTTATGACAGGCATTTCCATCGTGGCTACCCCGTGTCTACCCGTGTCTACCCCATTTGCTCGGTCTACTTAAAGGGTTGTTTATACGTAGTTTATGAAAGTCTGTGATTTGGCTACCTCGTGTCTACCTCGTGTCTACTAGACACGGGATGGGCGTAGCCAGCGGTCAGATCGGGGCGAACCGATCGCGCCGCCGCCGAGGGCGGATGATGTGCTAACGTTTACCGTACGATATGTATTGCGGCCGCGGGTTGGGGGATGAAACGAAACAGGTGGAGATGGGAGCTTCCGGATGGGCGTGGTGTAGAATGCGTTGCGTGAGGTTGGGTGTGTGATCAGACCTGTAGGTTGTCTAAAACAGAGTTAGCCCGCATATGCCATCCACCACCAGCGCAATGATTACAGCACTCGACGCCTTCGAGGCTGATTCGACGGACGCTGCCACCGTCAGCGCCTTGTACGGCCTGACCGAGGAGTTCGACACACTCGCCAATGAGGACAAGGCTCAGGTGATCCCAGCGATGTTTCGCTTGATGGAACGGTGGCCAGAAGCCGACCTAGGCAGCCCCGGGCCGCTCGTCCATTCCATTGAATCGCTCGGCGTGCCCATGTATGAAGCGTTGCTGGTTGAATCGGTTCGTCGCCAGCCGATGTATCTGAACCTCTGGATGGTAAACCGAATCCTCAACACCGCGCCCGCAGGTCCGCGGCGAACGGCGCTCCTTGCCTTGCTTCTTGACGTGCGTGCCGATCCGAAGTGGGCGGGATTGCCGAGTGACGTGGCGACAGGTTTTCTGAAGTACCCAAGCGAGCGGGCGGCGGACTAAACAATCGCAGCAGTTGACGAGTACGCGCGCTAAATGTTTTCATCGAGCCTTGTGCATCCCCCGGTTCCCCGGTCCTGCCCCGCACGCGGCTCGCCACTGAACCGCAGGTCGTCAGGGCAATCACAACCGATTCAATGGATGACCCATCCGCACAACTCGGGTTGACGCGCGACGAACTGCGAAACCTGCTCGGCAACCCGACCGATAGAAGCGTTCCCCCGCGTCGCCGACGTGAATCCATGATCTGGAAGTATGGCGAAATCGAGTACCATTTCGGATTGGATGGTAAAGTATGGCTCATCTACACCGAGTCACCCGATGGAACTCCACAAGTGCTGGCGCAGTCCGCAAGTGAAGGTAATCGGGGCTGATGGCCTGCTGTGGGTGACGAGTTCGGATGTATAGAGCGTTTCAATCGAGCCTGGTGCGTGCCGCGGAACCTGCCCCGCACTCAGGCTCGCCACCTAACGGGAGGTCGTTATGCCCAAGTACACGACTCAACTTACCTGGCTTTGCCTGGCCCTGACGTGGGGTGTCGTGGGATGCGCCACGAAGGATCCTCCGCCACAGCGGATCATCATCGAGCCGATCGAGATTAAGCCAATCCACATCGACATCGACGTGACCGTCCATGGTGAGAAGCCCGCGCCCCAACCGCCGAAGGCTGCTCCGTAGGCGTGGCAGAACCCACCGCTGCCGTCAACGAGCAGCGCGCGTGTTGAATGTTTTTATCGAGCCTTGTGCGTCCTGCCCCGCACGCGGCTCGCAACTGAGCGGCAGGTCGTTATGCCCCTTGCGTACCTTGATACCCGCCGCCGATGCCCACATCTCGCGAACAACTCGATGCGATGCTTGACGCTGCTATAGAAGCACGTGCGGCTCCTAGCGATCCGATCGGCGGCGGGAGGCGGCTCTTTCTGATTCACGTGAAGGACCTCATTCGCAAACACGGCTTTCCGTTACCTGAAGCATTGAAGCTTGATGCATGCTCAATGCCCTACGTGTTTCAAGAGCTCAATTACGACGACTACGACTGGTCAACCCGGAGTGCCGAGCTGGGCCATCTCGCTGATATGGTCGAGGTGGATGTCGTCGTGTGGTCGGGTGGGCGCTCCCGCCACGAACTTACGGACGGCGAATACCGCGCGTACCTTAGCTTCTGCCACAAAGCGATCGATTATCGAAGCCGGCACCACGGTAATCCTCCGACTGAGCCGCCCGCGTAGGCCACCGGGGCATAACCAGCCGTTGCATGGGATCGGCACCGCGTCGCGGGTGCTCGTAGAATTGAAGGTCGGTTGGCGCGGGGCCGGCCATTGAACGTCGGTCCGTTAGTACTACAACGCTACGTTCCCTGCCACTGACAATACCGCAAGTCTTTCAGTT
>JBBDXA010000125.1:21489-28931 GCA_040902585.1 Phycisphaeraceae bacterium | reverse complement strand
CGCCGCCTGCTCCGGCACCGCGACCTGCGCCCTGCGGCAGGCATCGATAAGCTGCACCGCGCGGAAGTCGTTGCACGCCATGATGCCCACCGGCTTGGGCAGCTTCTTGAGCCAGCCGTTGAGACTGTCCATCTCCTCTTCCCACCGCGGCGGCGCGCGGCCGGGGGTCCACACGCCGGGGAAGTGAAACACATCACAAGAAAAATCCCGCGCCGCCAGCGCCCGTTGGAAGCCCGCCTGCCTGCGGTTGGACCATTCCAGATTGTCGTGCCCGAGAAAGGCGAACTGCGTGAAGCCGCGTTCCATCAGATGCTCGGCGGCGAGCCTGCCGATCATGTGATGATCGTTGTAGATCAGCGGTAAGCCCAGGCCCATCACTTCTTCGTTGAGGTCCACCGCGGGCACGCCGGTGTCCACGATGAGCTTGGCGATCTGCGGCGACGAGGCGCGGCTGATGATGCCGTCACCGGTCCAGCCCTTAAGCCAAGGCGGCGGCGGATCGTAAAGCGAACGCTGATCGACATAGACGGACCAGGGCCCGTTCTCGCGGATGTACCGCCCGATGCCGTGCAGAAGGCCGCGCCCGTAGGCGAGGGAAGTCTCGACGATGAGGGCGACATGCGGCGGCCCGGCGCGGCGAGCGCGGCGGCGACCATCGACCTTGACCGCAGGCTTGCTCGTGACGCCCGCGCGGGATCGACCTGATTTTGCAGTCTTCTTGGCGGCTGCTCGGGCCGGCATGATGAAACCTCCGCGGGCAAGTGATCTGAAATGACCCTGTTCCATATCATCGCCGCAGTGGTCGGATTCTTCAAACAGGCAACCGGAAATCTCATTGATGCCCGTATCGAATGGCCCTAGCCTTACAATGGCGAGTGTTCCGTGTGGCTGGGGTTGAGGCTCGGCGAAACCCCGGCAGTGGTATGCACAAGGTTGCTCGGGCCGGGGCTTGCGCGGACTCCAGCCCCAGCCACCCGTCGGGCCGGTGATATAGTTGTGGACTCGCCTCGTTCAGTTGCCTGCGGCAGTTCTGTCAGCCGCGGGCAGCACGTAAGGAAAGCAAGAGCATGATGGATCATCCTCACGATCGTTCGCATTCATGGACGAGTTGCGCTGTTCGCATGGCGGCGTGCGCGCTGCTGTGCTTTGTCACCTTCGGCACGGCCGCGAGCGCTGCGGACGAGAAGGCCGGCTCCGTCGCCAATCCCGAGCAGACGAAATTCTTCAACGAGAAGGTCAAGCCGCTGCTCGATGCCAATTGCATCAAGTGTCACGGCGGCGAAAAGAAAATCCGCGGCGGCCTGATGCTCACCTCGCGCGGCGGCCTGATCAAGGGCGGCGACTTCGGCTCAGCCATCAACTTCGACAAGCTCGAAGCCAGCCTGCTTCTGGAAATGATCTCCTATAGGGATGACGATCATCAGATGCCCCCCAAGGGCAAGCTGACGGATGATGAGATCGCGACGCTCACGCGCTGGGTGAAGATGGGCATTCCCTGGCCCGGCGATGATGGCAGCGTGCCCAAGCACACGGACCCGAAGGTCGATCCGCTGGTGGCGGGCAAGGACTGGTGGGCGTATCAGAAGGTGACGCGGCCGTGGACGCCGCCCGTGAAGGACAAGGCGTGGGTCACGAACCCGATCGATGCCTTCATTCTCTCGAAGCTGGAGAAGAACGGGCTGCATCCGGTGAAGCCCGCGGAGAAGATCGCGCTGCTGCGCCGGGCGTATTTCGATCTCATCGGCCTGCCGCCGACGCCTGAAGAGGTTGAGGCGTTCGTCGCGGACAAGTCGCCGCAGGCTTATGAGAAGGTGATCGATCGATTGCTGGCGATGCCGCAGTACGGCGAGAAGTGGGGCCGGCACTGGCTTGATCTGGTGCGCTACGCGGAGACCAATGGCTATGAGCGCGACGGCACCAAGCCTTATGCCTGGCGTTACCGTGACTACGTCATCGATGCCTTCAACAAAGACAAGCCTTACGATCAATTCCTGATCGAGCAGCTTGCGGGCGATGAAGTCGAGAACCCCACGGCTGAAACGATCACCGCCACCGGCTACTACCGGCTGGGCATCTGGGATGACGAACCTGCCGACCGCCCGCAGGCGAAGTATGACGTATTGGATGATGTTGTTTCCACCACCAGCCAGGTGATGCTGGGCATGACCATCGGCTGCGCCCGTTGCCACGATCACAAGGGCGATCCGATCCCGCAATCGGACTACTACCGCATCCTCGCGTTCATGCATGACGTGACGGACTACGGCAACAACGCGGTAGTCGATGTGATGAGCCCGGCTGATCAGGCGGCGTTCGATGCGGACGCCAAGCAGCGTGATGCGAAGCGGGCGCAGTTGCAGACGCAGATCGCCGCGATGGAGAAGCAATTCCTCGATAGCGCGGAAAAGGCCGGCGACAAGTTCCGCGTGCTGCTTGCGAAGCAGCCTGACGCGGTGCAGACGATCGCGCCTGATTCGCGCGAGAAGGGGCAGCAGTGGCGGTACACGACGACCAAGCCCGAAGGCGAGTGGCATGCGCAGGCGTATGACGACGCGTCATGGAAGCGAGGGCCCGGCGGATTCGGCAATGCGGGAACGCCCGGCGCGGTCGTGCGCACCGAGTGGGGCACCAGTGACATCTGGCTTCGCCGCAACTTCAGACTGACGGAGATTCCCAAGAGCCTGACGCTTCGCATTCATCATGATGAAGACGCGGAGGTCTATCTCAACGGCAACCTCGTCGCCTCGTTGAAGGGGCACGTTCGCGACTACTTTTCGATCGTGCTGGATGTGAAGCCCGAGATGGTGGTCCACACCGGCTCCAACGCGATCGCCGTTCACTGCAAGCAAACCGGCGGCGGACAGTACATCGATGTGGGCATCACCGATCAGGCGGACCCCGTCACGGTCACGAAGCTGATCCAGGAGCATGGCGCAAAGCATCTGGGCGCGGCGGGCTTCAAGCAGTATCAGTCGTTCGTCAGCGAACTCGTGCAGGTTGACAAGGCTCCGCCGCCGTCGTCGGTGATGAAGGTGCTCGCCGTGCGCGAACAGGGCCGGGCCCAGACGCACGTACTGCTGCGAGGCAGTGCCCACGCGAAGGGCGATCAGGTCGTGCCCGGTTTCCCGAAGGTGCTGGGTTTCGCTGATCCGAAGATTCCTGATGCCGCCCGCGCCGGCTCCTCCGGCAAGCGCACGATTCTCGCCCAGTGGATCACATCAAAGGACAACCAGCTCACGGCCCGCGTCATGGCGAACCGCCTCTGGCAGTTTCACTTCGGCCGGGGCATTCAGCGCACGACGAATGACTTCGGCAAGTTCGGCGAGCGGCCGACGCATCCTGAATTGCTCGACTGGCTCGCCGCCGAGCTGATGGAAGGCGACTGGAAACTCAAACGGATGCACAAGCTCATCATGCTTTCCAGTGCGTACCGCATGTCCAGCGCGGATGACTCGGCAGGCTTGCAGAAGGATCCGGGTAACGATCTGTTCTGGCGGTTTGACATGCGTCGACTCGGGGCGGAGGAAGTGCGCGATGCGATTCTTGCCGTGAACGGCACGCTGAATCTGAAGATGGCCGGGCCGAGCATCTATACGGAAGTGCCCGCTGCGGTGTTGCAGACAGCGTCGCGGCCCAGCGCGGCATGGGGGCGCTCGTCGCCTGAAGATCAGCGCCGCCGCAGTGTGTATATCTTTATCAAGCGATCGCTGGTCGAGCCGATCATGAGTACGTTCGATGTGGCGGATACGGATTCGAGCTGTGCCGTGCGGTTCACGACGACGGTGCCGACGCAGGCCCTCACTTCGCTCAACAGTGACTTCTTCAACAAGCAGGCGGCCCTGCTGGCGGAGCGCCTGAAGAAGGAAGCGGGCGAGTCGGTGCGCGAGCAGATCAGGCTGGGCTTGCGGCTGGTCACATCGCGCCAGCCGAGCGATAACGAAATCGACCGCGCCATGACGCTGTACACGGAGCTTCAGCAGAAGGATGGCCTGAGCGCGGCGGATGCGATGAAGTATGTGTGCCTGGTGATGTTGAATCTGAATGAGTTTGTGTATCTGGATTGAGTAAGCCGTGCGAACGACTCTGAAGTGCCCGTGCTGCCGATCGCAATGCCCTTGAAAGATTGATGATGGTTCAGAGAACTACAACACCTTCGGAGGCTGATGCGATGGGACGCGTATGGGTGACAGTTCGTGTATCCAACGCCACCGATGTCGTCAACGCGAAGGAAGGCAAGCTCGATCCTTCCAAGGTCCGCACGATTGACGTGCGTTGTTTCGTAGACACGGGCGCGACGCTGCTTTGCCTGACTCCGGAATTGATCGCTCAACTTGGCCTGACACGCATGTCGTCGCAGAAATGCACCACGGCCAACGGCATCGTCGAGCGTTGGGTGTGGAGTCCCGCTCATGTCGCGTGTCAAGACCGTGACGCCTTTGTGGAAGTCATGGAGATGCCGCCAGACGGTCGCCCGCTGCTTGGTTATCTCGCACTCGAACGAATGGATCTGGTGGTCAATCCGCGCAAAGGCACGCTCGAAGGCAATCCGGATCATGATGGAAAGATGTTGCTCGATCTGCTTTGACTCAAGGAAGGTTTTCAAAATGGAACGCAAACAAAACTCCCAATTCTGCGGCCGCACCCGGCGTGAGTTCCTCTGGCAGACCGGCGGCGGTTTCGCCGGGCTCGCGATGGCGGGCATGCTCGACCAGCAGTTCCTCGCGCAGCAGGCCGTCGCCGCCGACGGTGTCACGCCGTTCAAGAACCCCATGGCCGCCAAGCAGCCGCCGCTGCCCGCCAAGGCCAAGGCGGTCATCTTCCTTTTCATGTACGGCGGGCCGAGTCAGGTCGATACCTTCGACTACAAGCCCAAGCTCTACCCGCTCGATGGCAAAACGATCGATGTCAAGACCTTCGGTCGCGGCGGGAAGAAGAATCAGGGCCGCGTCGTCGGCCCGCAGTGGGAATTCAAACAGTACGGCAAGAGCGGCAAGTACGTCAGCGACCTGTTCCCCAACCTGGGCGGCTGCGTGGATGACATCGCCTTCCTCCATTCGATGTATGCCGACTCGCCGATTCACGGCTCAGCCATGCTCATGATGAACAGCGGCCGCATCCTGTCGGGCCACCCCTGCATGGGCTCGTGGGTCACCTACGGTCTGGGCAGCGTCAACGAAAATCTGCCCGGCTTCGTGATCATGCTTGACCCCAAGGGCGGCCCCATCAGCGGCGCGAAGAACTGGTCCAGCGGCTTCATGCCCGCGTCGTACCAGGGTGTGCAGCTTCGCTCCATCGGCGAGCCGATCCTTGATCTGAAGCCGCCGGCCGGTCTGAGTGAAGCAGCCCAGCGCCGCGTCATCGACACGCTCAATCGCTTCAACGATGACCATCACGCTCAGCGTCCGACCAACAGCAATCTCGCCGCCCGCATCGCCAGCTTCGAGCTTGCCTACAACATGCAGAAGCACGCGCCGGAGGCGGTGGACATCGACAAGGAACCGGAGCACATCAAGGAGCAGTACGGCCTGGATCAGGACAACACGCAGGACTTCGGCCGCAAGTGTCTGCTCGCGCGGCGCATGGTCGAGCGCGGCGTGCGCTTCGTGCAGATTTACTCCGGCGGCGGGCACAACGATGACAACTGGGATGCCCACTCGGACATGAAAAAGAATCACACCTATCACGCCGGCAACACCGACAAGCCCATCGCCGGCCTGATCAAAGATTTGAAACAACGCGGCATGCTCGACTCGACGCTCATCATCTGGGGCGGCGAGTTCGGTCGCCAGCCCACCGCTGAATACGCCAAGGGCACGGGCCGCGATCACAACAGCTACGGCTTCACCATGTGGATGGCCGGCGGCGGGATCAAGGGCGGCACCAGCGTCGGCGCGACGGATGAACTCGGCTCCGCGGCCATCGAAGACCGCTTCCACGTGAAGAACCTGCACGCGACCGTCCTCAAGCAGATGGGCCTGGATCCGAATCGCCTGAGCTATTTTTATGGCGGGCTGGATCAGTCGCTCGTCGGCGTCGAAGGGGCCGAGCCGATTCATCAGATCATCTGAGGTGATTCATGAGTGCGATCAAGATTGATCCTGAAATCATGCACGGGACGCCATGCTTCAGCGGAACGCGCGTTCCGGTGAAGATTCTTTTCGATCACCTCATTTATGGATACAACGTCGCCTTCTTCTTGAGCCAGTTCCCGACTGTTTCCAGGCAACAGGTGGATGAGGTTCTTGCGGCTGCGAGTGAGCAAGTCGTACGCATCGCCGAGGTAGTTCCCGCGTGAAAGTGCTGCTGGACGAGAACCTGCCCCACGCCATGCGACCAACATCAGTGCGATCGGAATGGCAACGGCTACAGGGGATAGCTTGCGCTTCATCCACGATTCCGCTATCCTCACGCCGAATGTCTTTCATGGAGTCGGCATGTCGCAGCAATTGACACGTTGGGGGATCCTCGGCACGGGACGAATCGCGCGCGAGTTCGCGCAGGGGCTCACCAGTGTCCCTGATGCGAAGCTCGTCGCCGTCGGCTCGCGCACGCAGTCCTCGGCCGATGCCTTCGCGGATCACTTCCAAGTCCCCAACCGTCACGCAACCTACGAAGCGCTCGCCGCCGATCATGAGGTGGATGCGATCTACATCTCCACGCCGCACCCGATGCACTGCGAGAACACACTGCTCTGCCTCGCCGCGGGCAAGCACGTCCTGTGCGAGAAGCCGTTCGCCATCAACGCCGATCAGGCTCAGACCATGATCGACGCCGCCCGCAGGCACAAGCTTTTTCTCATGGAAGCGATGTGGTCGCGTTTCCTCCCTTCGACGCGGGCCATGCTCGAAGTCATCAGTAGCGGCCAGATCGGCGAAGCTCGCCTGCTCCAGGCGGATTTCGGCTTCCATGCGGAATTCAATCCTGCCGGTCGCCTCTTCAACCCTGCCCTCGGCGGCGGCGCGCTCCTGGACGTCGGCGTCTATCCCATCTCGCTCGCATCGATGATCTTCGGCTCGCCCGATCGCGCCACCGGCGATGCTCACATCGGCATCAGCGGCGTCGATGAACAGAGCGCCGTCGTCCTGCATCACGCGGGCGGCCAGCTCGCCGTGCTGCACGCGGCCATCAGTCTTGAAACCGCGCAGGAAGCCGTGCTCTACGGAAGCGAAGGTCACATCTACATGCAGCCGCCGTGGTGGAAGTGCCCGAAGGTCAGCGTCGTGCGCCCCGGCCGCAGCGAGGAGATCATCGAGATTCCCATCGCCGGCAACGGCTACAACTACCAGGCCATTGAGGTCGGCCGCTGCCTGCGCGAAGGTCTCGTCGAAAGCCCGATCATGCCGCTGGATGAAACGCTCTCGATCATGAAAACGATGGACGGCCTGCGAAAGCAGTGGGGCCTGAAGTATCCGATGGAGTGATGCGGGCAGAAAAGGGGATAA
>JBBDXA010000125.1:14356-21479 GCA_040902585.1 Phycisphaeraceae bacterium | reverse complement strand
AATGCCATCAAGTTACGCAAACTTGATGGCATTGCACTTATCCCCTTTTCCGTCCTGAGCGGCCGAGCGGTTTCCTCCGCCGGCCGACATGCGTGCCACATGATCATCACCTGCCTCGTGCGAGGTGTTCGATCGCACCGACGATCGAGACATCGAAGCCAGCGTCCCGATCCGCTATCATCACGTTCTCCACCTTGGAGATTTCACTCGTGAAACAAGTGCTTTTTCTGTCGATCCTTCTTGCTGCGCCGCTGTCCGCCGGTGCCTCCACATTGCAGGTCGCCGAGGCTGCACCGCATGCGGATGTGCTCATCTACGGCGGCACACCGGCAGGCATCGCCGCCGCCATCAGTGCCGGCCGTCACAACCAGCAGGTCACGCTCGTCGAGCCCACGCTGCGGCTCGGTGGCCTGGTCACCAGCGGTCTTTCCCACACCGACTTTCGCACCTTCGAAGGCATCACCGGCTCGTTCCTCGAACTTTCCCAGGCGGTGCAGAAGCACTACCGCGACACCTACGGCCCCGACTCGCCGCAGGCCAAGGGAAACTTCCGAGGCACGCACGCCGAGCCCAAGGTCAACCTCCTCGTCTTCGAGCAGATGCTCGCAAGCCACAAGAACATCCGCATCCTTCGCTCGCATGTGCTCGATGCCGTCGCCCTTGGCCGCGATGACAAGACCGGGCTCCATCACATCGACGCCGCCACGTTCACTCAACCCGATGGCAAGCGCATCGAGCTTCGCGCCAAGGTATTCATCGATGCGACCTATGAAGGCGATCTGATGGCGCTGGCGAAAGTGAAGTACCACGTCGGCCGGGAGGGTCGCGATGTGTATGGTGAGTCGCTTGCGCCGGAGAACGGTGACGCCGAGCTACAGGGTTACAACTTTCGACTGATCGTCACGACGGTCGAGAGCAACCGCGTCACGCCCCAGGCACCGCCCGGTTACAAGCGTGAGGATTTTCTGCCGCTCGCTGAGCTTTTCAAAACCGGCAGACTCACCAAGGCCTTCGGCAAGCAGGGCGAGCCCATTGTCTTCAAGGCGCAGGACCCGCAACTGCCCCACGGCAAGTACGATGTCAACGATGTCTCCCGCGGCCTTGTTCGTCTCTCCATGCCAGGCGTCAACACCGCGTGGCCCGACGCGGATGCCGCGACGCGAAAGGGAATTTTTGCGGAGCATCGGCGCTGGAACGTCGGCCTGCTCTACTTCATTCAGAATGATCCGAGCATGCCCGAGAAGGTTCAAACCGAAGCGAAGCGGTGGGGCTGGTGCAAGGATGAGTTCATCGACACGGACCATCTGCCTCCGCAGTTGTATGTGCGCGAGGCTCGCCGAATGATCGGCATCAAGGTCTTCACCGAGCACGACACCGATCACGCGAAGACGCCCACCGGCCACGACGCCCGGGCGGTGCTGCATCGCGACTCGATCGCCATGGGTGATTACGGCCCCAACTGTCACGGCACGGCTCACGACGGCGGGCTGTTCAGCGGCAGGCACACTGGCGAGTTCTATAAACCCGCGCCGCCTTATCAGATTCCGCTGGGCGTTCTGCTGCCGCGCGAAGTGGATAATCTGATCGTACCTGGCGCGGCGAGCAGTTCGCATGTGGGTTTCTGTGCCCTGCGGCTGGAACCGATCTGGGCTTCCCTGGGGCAGGCGGCTGGTCACGCAGCTCACTTCGCGATTGCTGAATCAACACCGGTGCAGAAGGTCAGTGCCTTGAAGGTGCAGCAGGCGCTGCATGCGGAGGGTGCCGCGACGGTTTACGTGAGCGATGTGCTGCCGGGGCATGCCGACTTCGCCGCGGTGCAGTGGTGGGCCACGCTTGGCGGCCTGCATGGTCTGGCACCGAGGGGCGATGAGCCCGGCCAGCGCGGCAAGCATTTCTTCGGCCAGTATTTCGAACCCTTCCCGCAACATGCGGCCCAGCTTGATCTCGTGCTGACGAAAGAGGTGGCGAAGCATTGGCTCGCGCTTGCCGGTGAAATGAAGTTGTCTGCCGACCCACTGCCCCAGGCCGATGGCAGGACGACGCGCGGCGACTGGATTCGGGCGGCATTTAAGGGGAGATGAATCGCAACGCGGCTGAAAGCGCGACGGTCGGGACAAAGCCGCGACGTAACACGTCGCGGAGGTCGGCGAGTGGATGGGGCGCGCCTGGTAGGGACGGAAAAGGGGATGAGTACACATATGGCCCAACCCTCCAACAAACTCTTCGAGCGCCGGCTCCATCCCGCGCGATGTCTACATCGCCCGCAGCACCGCGAAACTGGCCGTGTGGCTGAGTTGCCAGTGGGTGTCGCCGAGGGGCTGGTGCGGGCCGGCCGCCGGGGGTTGGCCTGCATCGCGTTGGGGATGTATGGCAGGTGTTTGTCGTGATCGCCGCCGTGCGTCTGGGTCGGAGCTTTCGCGGACTTGGCCCCAGCCCGCTGCCGCTGGAGGTGGGGACCGCGTGCAGGCTTGGATTCATTTGAAAAGGGGATGCCTTGGTGTGCAACACTTGATCGTGGTCGCGGATAACCCTACAACCCTGTGGATTTGTCGTGCATCCGGCCAGATTCTATTCCCATCACCAAGGAGCCAACCATGCTCTCCAAGCGCGTCACCGATGCGAAGCTGTTCACCCCCACCACTGCTGATTCAAAGTCGGGGCAGGTTGACTCCACAGCCAAGGCTCCCGCCGCGGAAACTGCCGCGCCGCCTGGGAGTGCTGGTGGTGCGGCCGGGATGACTGATGGTGCTATCGTTGGGACACCCAGCGTGGGCAGCCCATTCTCAAAGCTGGATGGATTGCTGAATGAGCTCCACATGGTCATCGCTGAGATGGACGAATTTCTTGCGGTGATCAAGGATCTCAGAGCGCAGCTTGAGGAGGCCAGAGAGGCGGGTGATGACGAGGTGATTGCGGCGCTGATGGCAAAACTTGAGAAGGCCGAGAATAAGCTGGAGAAACTGCATTCGTTGAGGGAGAGCCTTGAGAATGCAGTGGATCAGGCGCAAGCCTCCGCGCGCAATGACAGCCGGAAGTAGCCTGGCGAATCGCTACTGTGGAACGCACGCGCACCCATCGTGTTCAATGGAGATGGATGGAAGTTCCGCAGGTGCGCCACCCAGAGACTCACTTCTTATCAGGGACGGAAAAGTGGAGGGACGAAGATGGGATGAGTACATATATGGCCCACCCCATATATGGCCCACCGTTCCAGCAAACTCTTCCAGCACCGGCTCCATCCAGCGCGATGACTACATCGCCCGCAGCACCGCGAAGCTGGCCGTGTGGCCGTGCAGGAAGTTCTGGTCGCCGACCGGGCCGATCTCCCCTGCCGCGAAGCAGCCGGCAAGGGGTAGGTCGCCCAGGGCTTCGTGGATCATGTTCGCATCGACGTTCGGCTCGGTGAAGAGGTGCGTGCCGCGGCCGTTACAACTGAATAGAAGTCCGCCGCCGGTGTTGCCGTGCAGTTTCTGGGCTTCGAGCAGGAGCGAAAAATCTTCGCGGGCGGCCTTCTGATCGCGCACGTGAAACTGCACGGTCTGGCCGACGCGGACCTGCGTGTCACCGATGGCGATGTAGCCGGCGTTGGGATCGACGCCTGCGACGCCGCGGATGAGAAAGTCGCCCCGGCCGAAGCGTTGCTTGTATTCGTTGATGACCCGGCCGACGAACATGCCGCTGGCTTCGAGGAGGTGACGGTCTTCCTGGCTGAGTTCTGCGATGGTCTGGCGAGCGACATCGAGGGCGGGTTTGCCGCCGAGTTCCATGATGAGATTGCGCTGGGCCTTGGTGATGACCATGGGCCGACCGATCGGGCGACAGCCTTGGGAGACGGTGCAGTCCACGCGGACGTTACCGCTGATCGCCAGGCCGATCGCGCCGCTGGTGGTGATCGTATCGTTGAGCATCAGGCGGTTGCCGCCGGACTGCCGCGCGGCGCTGGCCATGCCGCCGATGAGCGGGACGCCGGGCAGGCTTTGGGTCAGGGCGGTGATCATCGCAGTGATCGGCGTCGAGTAGGGATCGGCCATCAGCACCACGGCGCGCAGCGGCTGGCCATGCGGCGACATCGCTTTCACGATCGCCTCAGGCCCCGCATTGATCGCCGGCTCCAGTTCCTTCATCGTGAACGGCGTAAGCGACACGCCCGGCAACCGGGCCGCCAGCAGGCTGATGCCCGGCGACGTTTCCAGCTCCTTGGTCACGCCGATGACCCCGCCAGCCGTCACGCCCAGCAAGACGCGCGGCTGAAGCGTCGCCTTCATCGCCTTGCGCACCACATCCAGCCGCTCACGATGATGCGGCGTAAAAAACATCACCGCCAGATCCACCGGCCCTTCGAGTTGGCCGCGCACCTGGGATGTGACGGCTTCGATCGCATCGGACGTGGCCGGCGCATCGCTGAGAGCGGAGGCGAATTGAAAGTGAGGTACGGCCATCGATGATGAATGCGAGCATACCAGACGGAAAGGAGCGTTGGAGCACCATCCCGACAGGGTGGTGCTATTGGCGCACGGCGACCTGTTGCGCGATGTGGCACCTTCGCGGTTCGATGGGTATTAGCACCACCCTGTCGGGATGGTGCTCAAAACAGCACCGCGAGCCAAGGGCGTTCGCGGTGCTGGTGGGAAGCTATTGGAAGTTTCGAAGTGCTTAAGTCTACTCGGCACCGGTTGCCGGTCAATTCCGGTGCCGCTGCCAGTCATTGCTCGGGCGTGTGAGAAGGTGACGGTTCGCGGGAAAAGACGACAGAATGTGACGCATTCGTTCGCAATCGTTTCGCGTAGTGGACACTATTTCATTCCTCTCGCGGAGCCGGCAAATCACCCGCCACCGTCGCGCCTTCCGCCCGCACCACCGTCCCCGCGATGAAGTCATGCAGGGCGCGGCGTTCCTTGTTGGTGAGCATGATGACCAGTTCGCTCCAGATCCACACCTGCGACGCGACAGTCACCCACGCCAGCTCCGGCGGCTCCAGGTCATAGAGCCTCTTGCCACGATCGAGCCACTCCAGGGCATTGAATTCGGCATCGGTGATCTTCGTCAGCGCGATGAAGCGCGCGATGATGCCGAGGATTGACAGGGCGATATCCACGCTGCTGCGCAGGAACGCTTCGCGCCAGCCGATGCGCTGGCCGTTTGTCAGAACGACGCGGATGCCCATGGCGTGTTTACCGAGGGTCTTTCCGAATCGGCCATGACAGTAGATGGTGTAGGCGAAGAAGAACGAGGTCGCGGGAATGACAGTAAGCATGGCCATCGCGCGCGACTGCTCGTTGAGCCACATCGACAGCGCGATGACGGGGAGCAACACCAGGAAGTCAATCCACATCGCCCAGAATCGCTGCCAGAATGTGGCGTATGTCATGGTGAATATCCCTCGGTTCATCGCATTCTCGCAGTTCAGCGGGCGAACCGCAATGGCGCGCTTTCAAAAGAGTGAGATTTCTTCGCTATAGTGCCGCTCGGCATCGTGCCGCGAAAGGACTCTGATTGCAGACTGATCCGCATCCAGCCAGCGACGAGAGTGACGAGAGTGAACTGCAATCCACCGGCCTGTCCCGGCAGACACTCACGCGGATGGCGATTGGCCTGATTGTCATCGGACTTCTGTGGCGCATCGTCCGCTACCTGCTTGCGTTTCCCATCTGGGGCGATGAAGCAATGCTCGGACTGAACTTCGTGTGGTATGACTACGGCCAGCTCACCACGCGACTGGACCACGCCCAGGTCGCGCCGCTGCTTTTTCTCTGGGGCGAAAGGGCGGCGTTCACCGCGCTGGGCCCGGGCGAACTTTCCATGCGCCTGCTGCCTTTCCTCGCGGGCACCGCATCGCTCGCGCTCTTCTGGCGACTCGCCACGCTGCTGCTGACGCCGCTGGGGCGGTTGCTTGCCGTGGGCTTCTTCGCGGTGGCGATCTGGCCGGTGTCCATGAGCACGTTCATGAAGCCTTACGCGCTGGACCTGTTCATGTCGCTGGCGCTGCTCGTGCCGGCGGTTCACTGGCTTCAGCGACCCGAGCGGCTGCGCTGGCTCATCGCGCTTGCCTTCGTCGCGCCGGTAGCCATGCTCAGCTCCTACCCCGCGGTGTTCGTTGCCGGCGGCGTCAGCCTGGCGCTGGCCCAACCTATCTGGAAGAGCGGGTGGAAAGGACGCGGCTGGTTCGCCGTCTACAACCTGCTCATGCTCGGCGGATTCATCACCGCTTTCATCGTCGGCCGCAATCAGTTGGCCACGCCCGCCTTCAATGTCAACACGCAACTGGGCATGGCGGACTACTGGCGCGATGCCTTCCCGCCCGCGTCACCGCTGGCGGCGATCGCGTGGTTCTTCCTTCAGATCGCCGGTGAAATGACCGCGTACCCGGCTGGTGCTTCCAACGGCGGCAGCATCGTGACGTTCACTTTCTTCGTCGTCGGCATCGTCATCTGGATGCGCGGGCGCAGGTGGACGGGACTGATCCTTTTCCTCGCACCCATATTGTTGAATCTTGTCGCCGCTATCTTTCAGCGATATCCCTTCGGCGATTCGGGCCGGGTCTGTCAGCACCTGGGGCCGGGCATCTGCATCCTTGCCGGCCTCGGCGCGGCGACGGTGATCCTGCGGGCGCGAATGACGCCGTTGAAGCGGAAGCGGGTGATCATCACGCTCGCGGCGGTCTTCGCGCTGCTGGGCATCGGCGGCATGGTGCGCGACGCGATCAAGCCTTACCGCGACATGGGCGTGCAGTGGTCGCGCTCGACGATGAAGGCGATCCGCGCGAAGGTGCCGGCGAAGGATCGCGTGGTGATCTGCGGCAAGCCCATCGAGATCGAGATCGTCATGTCCTGGCACTGGGCCAACGAAGGCGAGCGCGTGACGTGGGATTATGAACTGCCTGCACTGACGGCGGAGGAGCGCATCTGGGGCTTCGCCGCCGGCACTGAAGAGAGCACGGACGCCGCGGGTCAGAGGCTGCTCCAGGCGCTCAGCGCGGGCGAAACGAAGTGGAAGCTCGTCGAGCGCATGGTGTATCTCTACTTGCCTCAGGGCAAAGGCTGGCCGCAGCGGTATGAGCTGTTCTGTTTTTCGAGAGTGGGCGCTGAGGTGGAGCACCATCCCGGCAGGGTGGTGCTCGAAGGCT
>JBBDXA010000125.1:0-14346 GCA_040902585.1 Phycisphaeraceae bacterium | reverse complement strand
ACCCTGCCGGGATGGTGCTCCAACCTTCACACACTTTCTTAATCCGATCGCACTCAAAGCCCGCCCTCAAAAATCAAAAATACTCTTGCGATTCCGCCAGTATTCCTCGGTGAGTTCCTTCTCCTCGTTCTCCGGTTCCACTTCCTTCGGCTCGACCATCGCCGGTTCAGGCGCGGGCTCCGGCTGCGGCTGCGGCTTCACCACAGGCGGCTTCGGCGTCGGGTCCGGCTTCGGAGGCTTGGGAACAGGTTTCGGCTCAGGCTTCGGCACCGGGCGGGCCGCGACCGTGATGCCCAGGCGATCGCGCCGGCTGCGGGCCAGGTCGTTCGCTTCCGGTTCGCTCACCTTCAAGGCAGAGAGCTTGGCATGCACCGCGTCGAGGCCGGCCTTGAGCTGCGCATCGCCGGCCTTCAGTTGCAGGGCGCGTTCGTAGTAGACCTTCGCGCGAATGAGCGCGTTCTGCCGGCCCAGCGCCAGGCCGTCGTCACCCATGCTCGCGTACCACCCCGCCAGTTCGCCTGCCGCGCTGGCATCGAGCGAGTCCACCGGCTGACCCGCCAGCGTCATCTTCTGCACCATCGCACTGTCGCCCAGCATCTCGGTATAAGTCTTCGCGGAGATCGGCCGATCCAGATCGCGCAGGTAATGATCGCGCAGGTCGGTCATCGCGCCTTTGTCTTTCACATCCTTTGCCAGGGCCCGCTTGGCGATCTGAATCTTCGTGTCGATCACCGCCAGCGGACGCAGTTCCTGGATCAAAGGCGTGAAGTGATCGACCTTGGGCGACTTGATCGCCCGCGCGATGGCCTGGCCTTTCGTCAGCAGCTTGATCGCGTCGCTGTACTCCGCCCGCTTCTTCTTGCCTTCGACGATCTCTTTCGTCAGGTCCACGATCGCGTTGCCGAACTTGCTGGACGTTTCGCCCTTGGCGTTGCGGAAGATGACCTCGTAGAGCCAGAGCAGGTTCTCCTGCATCTCGAGCTGTCGCTTTGGCTGCATGCGGGCGAGCTGCTGAAGGGCGTCGACCGCGGGAGGGAAGCCGGTGGTGTGGAGCTTGCCCAGTTCCCACGTCTCTTCATAAAGCTTGACGGCAAAGGGATCGGCGTTACCGGCTTTTTCCGCATCCGCGAGGAGGACCGCGGCGAGCTTGGCGTCGTCAGCGGTGGAGCGTGTGGACTTGACGCCGCGCACCGCCGCCCCGTAGGTGGAGTCGAAGCGGGCTTCGACTTCCTTGGAATGGGCCGCGAGCAGGGCGGAGGTTGTGGCGAAGAGAGCGATGAGAAGGGCGGAGGTTACGAGGGTTCGCATGATCGGCTCCCAGGCGTTTGGACAGTCATCAGGAACACATCAGCCTGACCGGTCTACTATTGTACGCTGCGAGGTGGAAGCTACGGAACAGGCGGAATCAACAATACGAGAGAGTCATCATGGCCGAGTACAAAGCCAAAGAAGGAAAGCAGGATCGGCACGGCGAAATGACCGGGGCGATCACCTTCAACATGATCCTGACGATGTTGCCGGTGATGGTCTGGTCGATGTTCATCGGGCCTTGGGTTCTGGGTGATCAGATCACATGGATCGTGATCATCGCGCTGGCGATGGCGGTGGTGCTGCCGTTCGTATTCCTGCGGTTGAGCCAGAAGCTGTGGGCGTGGATGAGCGCGAGAATGGACCGGTTCTGAGACAGGGGTCAGGGGACAGGGGTCAGGGGACAGGAGACAGGAAAGAGACGAATATTCCATCTGCAGGCGCTCTCTATAATTCTGATTCCTGATTCCTGATTCCTGTCCCCTCTCGCCTCTCCTCACGCCTCTTCCATTTTATCCAGCGCGACCCACAACGCCTCGAGCGATTCCTTTGGCGGCAGGACATCGCCGTGGCCGAGTTTTTCCAGTGCGATGACCATCGGCTTCACCGCCGAGAGCAGGCCTTGGCGGTAGGCGGTGACGAGCATGGAGACGGTGCCTTCGCTTTTGATGAAGCTGAGCTTGGCGCGTTCCTTGATGGGACCATCGAGCAGGACGAGGGAGGCGGGAATGGAAAGCGCCAGTCGCAACGTCGCGGCCTCGGCGGCGCTCGAGTTCTGCGGATGATCGACCCGCGCGGGCAGGAGCTGCCCCGGTTGATCGTGCAAAACAAAAAGCCACGGCAGGCCCGGCGCTGGGGTAAAACCCTTATCAGGCGGGATAACGACAGCCCCGCCAGCCTCCGGTACGACCTGCCCCAGAGCCTCGCAGACCGCTTCATAGTTGGAAAGTGCGATGGCGACGGTGCCATGCAATTCCGGCAATAGCCTCAACTTACGAATCGACGCCAGGGCCAGCAAAGTCTTCTCGCAGGTCACCACGGGGCCATCGGGACGGGTCAGCGGCTGAGGGCGATCAGGCATGGAAGGCTCGAGGCGGTCGGCGACGGGGTGATCAAAAGAAAGCTGGCAGCGAATAAATGTGTTGACGGACGCGTTGGCTTCAAGGATACTAAATGAATCAAATGTTGCCTGTGACCCAGCGAATTGTTTTTCTCTTGAAACCACAGGCAGGTCTGGTGCAATCTTTCCGGGGCCGGTAGAATCCAAGGAAATGTAAGCCTGAGCCGTGTTGGCGAAGGATAAAGCAAATAGCAGGAACCCCCTCATTCGTTGAAAGGATGCATCCCATGATGAAGCGTACTGGATTGAGTCTGGCAGTGTTGGCGATCGTCGGATTGTTCGTTGCGTTCAACGTGAACGCTGAAGAGAAGAAATCCGGCCCGATCAACGACAAGTGTCCGCTTGCGGGCAAGGCTGTGAACCCCGAGAAGACGATCGACATCAAGGTCAGCTTCTGCTGCAACAACTGCAAGGGCAAGTTCGACAAGGACCTGGCCGCGAACATCGGCAAGGTCAAGGCCCTGGACAAGTGCCCCCTCAGCGGCAAAGACATCAGCGAAGACGCCTCCACGACCGTGACCGTCGCCTTCTGCTGTGGCAACTGCCAGGGCAAGGCCAAGAAGGATCCCGCTGCGGTCCTCGCCAAGGTCAAGGTCAAGGAGTAATCCTGACCTGATTCAGTGATATTCGACAGGCCCCTCGTGTGGTGCGGGGGGCCTGTTCATTTTGATGGAGGTCACGCCATGTCACTGCCCCACAGCGGCGATTGCATCTTCTGCAAGATCATCGCCGGCACGATTCCCTGTCACAAGGTCTACGAAGACGAGCACGTGCTCTCCTTCCTCGACGTCGGGCCTTTGTCGCGCGGACACACACTGGTCATTCCCAAAGGTCACTGGGTCACGCTGAACGAGCTGCCTGCCCAGGTCGCGGCCGCCTGCGGCCAGGCCGTGAGCCGGGTCGGCGCTGCGGTTGCTCAAGGGCTGGCGGTGCAGGGCTGGAACGTGCTTCAGAACAACGGCAAAGTCGCGGGCCAGGTCGTGATGCACGTTCACTTTCACATCATCCCGCGCCGCGAAGGCGATGAACTGGGCTACCGCTGGCCCGCAGGCAAACTCGATCCGGCTGAGGTGCCGCGATTGTTGGAGGCGATCAAAGGGAAGCTATGAAGCCCGCGGGTAAACAAATCCTCTGCATCCTCGCCGGCGGGCGCAGCCGTCGCTTCGGTTCGTCCAAGCTGAACCTTCACCTGGCCGGCACCCCCATCGCCGCGTGGCTGCTCGCCCGCCTGCGCCGCGGCCTTCCCGTTGAAGGCTGGCTGAGTGTCGCGCCGGGTGTCCTGCCGCCCGGCACGGGAGCGTTTGATCGCATCCTGGTCGATCGCGTGCCGTTCGCCGGGCCTCTCGCGGCGATGATGCAGGTGTTATCTCAGGCACCGCTCGGTTCGCTCATCGTCTTCGCCGCGGCTGACATGCCGATGATCTCGCCCGTTCATGTGGCGTCGATGGTGCGCCAGCTATCGATGACTCGTTCGCTGGTGGGCGTGATGAGCCGATGGGTGAATGGTCCGCGCTGCGGGCGCTGCGAGCCGTTGCCTTGCGTGTTCCGCGCGGGCCGCGGGGCACGACTATTGCGACAGGCATGGCAGGCGGGCCTGCGCGGGCCGCAGCAGTTGTCATCGCGGCGCGAGGTCGGCTGTGCGAACCTGAGCTGGCCGCGCGATGAGGGTGATTACCTGAACATCAATCGGCGCGAAGACCTGAAGAAGCTGTCAGCGATCAGCTTTCAGCTATCAGCCAGAGAGATACTCCAAGCGGGAGGCTTGAAGCTGAAAGCTGAACGCTGTCAGCTCATAGCTCATAGCTCATAGCTCCCTCACAGCGATCCCTTCGTGCTGGGCACTTCCGTGCCCGTCACGCGCACGGCATCGCGCAGGGCCCGGCCCAAGGCCTTGAAAATCGCCTCGACAATGTGGTGATGGTTCGAACCATGCACCACTTCGACGTGGCAGTTCATCTTCGCGTTGTTGACCAGCGCCTGGAAAAACTCGCGGACGAGCTGCGTGTCGAAGGTGCCGATTTTCGCGGGCTGCGAATCGAAGTCGGTGTTGAAAACCAGCGCGGCGCGGCCGGAGAGATCGACACTGACCCGCGCCAGCGCTTCATCCATCGGCACGGAGGCGAAGCCGTAACGCTCGATGCCTTTCTTGTCGCCGAGGGCTTTGTCGAGTGCCTGACCGAGAACGATGGCGACATCTTCAACGGTGTGATGATCGTCGATGTGAAGGTCGCCCTTGGCGGTGATGTTCAGGCCGAAGCGGCCGTGCCGGGCGACGTGATCGAGCATGTGATCGAGGAAGCCGACGCCGGTCTGGTGGGTGTAGCTGCCACCGTCCAGGTTCAGTTCGAGGCTGATCTGGGTTTCGTTGGTGTTGCGTGTGATGGTGGCGGTTCGGGGCATGCGGGGTCCTGAGAATAGGGTTAGGTCGTGCTTTTGTCACGAAGGCGACGCACGATCGCCGACACATCTTCCACGCACGAACGAACAGAGAAATCTCGCACGCGAATCGTCATCGCTTCGTGAGTGGGGATCGAGATGCCCAGTTCATCTTCGATGTTCATCACGAGTCGGACCCAGTCCATGCTGTCCCAAAGAGGCAGGATCGCAAGTTCGACGGATTCGCGATCGTCGGCCCGAATGTAGCGTGGATCAACTTGGCCGGCCTTGGCGACGGCGCGCCGAACCGCCAGCCCGATGTGCGACCTTTCTGCGTTAGCTTGAGCGTCTAGCTCGCGCAGGAAGTCTGCGTCAGCCTGGGGTACGCGGGTTCGGCAGAAGTCGTCTACCTTGTCGATTGCGGACTTGAATAACATTGCTCGCCTTCATGTCATCATCTGATGAAGCGCCGTCAGCACCGCATCATTCTGCTGCGGCGTGCCGATGGTGATGCGCAGCTTGTCGCGCAGGCCTTCCAGATCAAAGTATCGCACGAGGATGTGCCCGGCCTTGAGGGATTCGTAGATTTGTCGGGCAACAGGCGCAGCGGGCGCGGCTGGCGTCTGCACGGCCGACCCTCCCCCAGCCCCTCCCTGGGAGGGAGGGGAGTTAAGCCCGGGCACCGCCAGCAGGAAGTTGGACTGCGAGGGAAACACCTGCCAGCCGCGGGTTTTCAGGGCGTCGGTCATGCGCTCACGCTCGGCGATGACCTTCTTCCACGACGTCGCCGCGAGGTTGCGGTTGCTGATCGCCGCCGTGGCCGCGGCCTGGGCGAGGGCATCGGTGTTGTAACTGTCGCGGACCTTGTCCATCGCCGCGATCAGGCCGGCGTGGCCGATGCCGTACCCGAAGCGAAGGCCTGCCAGCGAGTAACCTTTGCTCATGGTGCGAAGCAGCAGCACGTTGTCCAGGTCGCTGTCTTTCACCAGCGACACGCAGTCGCGCTCGGCGAAGTCAACGTAGGCTTCATCGATGAGCAGCACCGCATGCCCGCGCAGGCGCGAGGCCATCTGATGCAGCCGCGTGACTTCATAAAGCCTGCCAGATGGCGCGTGCGGGTTGACGATGAGCACCAAGCCCACGCTGGCGGCGATGACGCGATCTTCAAAATCACCGGCGATGCCGAAGTCGGCTGACAGCGGCACGGCGGTCACCGGCGTGTCGTGGGCCCTGGCGAGGACGGGATAGAGCGAGTAGCTCGGTTCGCAGATGCCGATGCCGCGGCGCGCCAGACTCCCCTCCCTCCTAGGGAGGGGCTGGGGGAGGGTCGGGTCAAGAGTAATCTGCGACGCCGATGCTGCAATCGTGTCCGCTGATGATGCGACGGATGGCGAGTGACCTTGTGGGGGATTCGATCGTTGCGACCCTCCCCCAACCCCTCCCTGGAAGGGAGGGGAGTTAGGAGCGCAGTACACGCTGATCGCCAGACGCAGCAGCTCATCGCCTCCGTTGGTGGCGATGATCTGTTCCGGCGTCACACCATGCGCCTTTGCCGCCGCCTTGCGAAACCCCATCGCCGCCGGCGAGGGATACTTGCGCAGCAATTCCCCCGGCAGCGAGCGGATCGCCTCCATCACCGGCTCGATGGGCGGGTACGGATTCTCGTTGGTGTTCAACTTGATCACGCGCTCGCCGCCCTGTGGCTGTTCGCCGGGCGTGTAGGCCGTCATCTGCTGGATGTTCTCTCGTTCGTAGCGCATGGGCGGGGTATGTTCGCGAGGCCGGAGGAGGACGTCAATCGTAGGAGGGGTGGGGGCGGGAGTCCTGAGTCCTGGGTCCTGGGTCCTGGGTCGTGGGTCGTGAGTCATCAAGCCCCATTGCGAGGTCCGCCGAGCCGTCGGGGTACTCGCGGTCAAGTGCAGCCGTTACCCCGACGGCTCGCCCAGCCTCGCCATCGGGCTTGGCGAAATCGACATTGGTGAAATCGATGTTTTCCCGTCCTGTCGCTCCCGCTTACACTATGGGAATGAACCATCCCAATCGCTCGCATCGATCGCTGCTGGCGGCTCTTCTGGCGATTTCGCTGGTCTGGCCCGCCGCCCATGCCGCCGCTCAAGAACAGGACCCGGCCGTGGACTCGGCGGTCTACCTGCTGCGTTCAGCCATGACGCCGGACCGCCAGGGCGCTTACAACCAGCTCATCCGCGCCCTGCGCCAACTCCAGGACCCGCAGATCAAGCCGCTCTACGAGGCCATGAGCGTGTCGGACAATCCCATCCTGAAGATCCACGGCATCCTCGGCCTTGCCGAGTGTACGCCCGACCGCAAGCTTAATCTCGCGCTCGTCGCCGAGATCAAGGACAGCCGCATTCAGCAGGAACTGCTCAGCTCCGCCCTGGATTCGGAACTGCTCGACGTCACCAGCGCCAAGCAGATGCTCGGCTGGGAAGGTCTGGAGATCGACTCCAAGCTCATCGTCGCGATTCATTTACTGAGCAAGGGCGAGTTCAAGGATGTCGCACTGGTGAAGAAAGCGCTGGAAGGTGATTTCCCCATGCGCAAGGCCGTCGCCGGTCTGCTGCTGACGGAGTTGGGCGATCCGGCAGGGCCCGCGCAGCTCAAGGCGGTTAACGATATCCCCGGCGCGGCCCGCGATCAGGTGCGGGCCCTCATGCTTCAGACCATCTTCCGATTCAAAATGGATAAGTGCGCCGAGTGGGCGTCGAGTGTTGCAGCCGACGCCTCGACGGATGAGAAGGTGATGCTCCTGGCGCTGCGCACGGCCATGCGTTTCGGGAGCAAGTCGGCGGTGGTGACGTGGAAGCAGAAGTTCGCCGCGTCGACGGACGCAGCCGACCGCATTCGCCTGGGCCTGAGCGTTTTGAACATGAGTGAATGGCTCAGCCCTGACCTCTTCGCGCCGATGATCGACAGCAGCGACGGGCTCATGAAAGCCATGGGCGAAGCGGGCAAGGCCGTCGCTTCCAAGTCAGGCGTTGGGCCCGCCCTCGTCAAGCTCCTCACCCACGGCCATCCGCTGGCCAATACCTGGGCCCTCGCTTACGCCCATCAGTACGCCGATGAGGCCGATCGTCAACACATTCTCCGCGCCGCCTTCGACGCCTACGCCGGTGCCGATGAACAGTCCAAATCGCGCCGGCTGGATGAAGCCGTTACCGCGCTCCAGCTCCTTTACGACAAGGATACGAAGGTCGCCGAGGAACTGATCAAGACCATTCTGAATAACCCGGACGATCACAAGTCTCTCCTGCAAGGTACGCTCTTCGCGCTGGTCCGCGCGACCAAGGGTGAGCCTCACAAGCTGGTCGCCAACATCGACAAGCCGTTCATCGATCACCGCGCCAACAGCCTGAAGCTTTTCCTGTTGGCCAAGAATGATCAGCCGCTCAATCCCGCGCAGCTCAAAGAACTGAGTCTGCTGGTGCGCGGCGGCGGGGGCGTGCCTGACACCATCCGCATTCAGGCCGCTTGGGCGTACCTCAAAGTCACCAAGCAGACGCAGGTCGCCATCACCAAGGCGACCGCTCGTTGATCGATCCGTCAGCCGGTAATCGACCGGCTTCGCTTCGATCCCGTTCTCTTTTTTCGCAACTTTTATCCCGACCTTGCGAGCACCTGTTCCGGGGCATGTCAGCCGCGATCAGGTTTCTTTTCACGCGACGCACCACACGCAGCAACCTTCGCGGCAACCCTCGCACAGGCCACCGACTCGACAGGCAGAACCCGATGAGCGTCATTCCCCTCAGTCAGCCGGACATCACTGAACAGGACATCAAGGCCGTGGTCGACGCGCTCCGCAGCGGCCGACTCAGCATGGGCCCGCGGCAGTCGCGCTTCGAGGAACTGCTCGCCGAGCGCGCAGGCCAGAGCCAGGCCGTCGCCACCAGCAGCGGTACCGCGGCCCTGCACCTGATCCTCCAGGCCCTGGGCATCGGTCCCGGCGATGAGGTCATCACCACGCCCTTCAGCTTCATCGCCAGCGCCAACTGCATTCTCTACGTCGGCGCCAAACCCGTCTTCGTCGATATCGATCCCGTCAGCCTGAACATGGACCCGAAACGCGTCGAAGCCGCGATCACGCCCAAGACCAAAGCCATTCTCGCCGTCGAAGTCTTCGGCAACCCGACCCACATGGACAAATACGTGCAGATCGCCCGCAAGCATGAGATCCCGCTCATTGAGGACGCCTGCGAAGCCATCGGCGGCGTCTACAAAGGCAAACCCATCGGCTCCTTCGGGCGCTGTGCCGTCTTCGGCTTCTATCCCAACAAGCAGATGACCACCGGCGAAGGCGGCTGCATCGTCACCAATGACGATCATCTCGCGCAGGCCTGCCGGTCGATGCGCAACCAGGGCCGCAGTGTGCTCACGACCGATTCAGACATCGCCGGTGCATCGGAAGCAGCGGTCAACAGGGCAGGCTCCTGGCTCAGTCACGAACGACTCGGGTACAACTATCGCCTCAGCGAGATCGCCGCGGCCCTGGGCATCGCCCAATTCGAACGGCTCGACAAAATGCTCGAAGCCCGCCGCAAGGTCGCTTCGGAATATTTCCGCAGACTGATGGACTGGGAAGACCTCGTGCTGCCCAACATTCCTTCGGATGATCCTGATGTCGCAGCCCACATGAGCTGGTTTGTTTTCGTCGTCCGCCTGAGCGACCGCTACGGGCAGACCGAGCGCGACCGCATCATCCAGGGCATGCACCGCCACGAAGTCGGCGCCGCCAACTATTTCCCCTGCATCCACCTTCAGCCTTATTTCCGCGAGGCTTTCGGTTTCAAGAAGGGCGATTTTCCCCTCGCCGAATCCGTCAGCCAGCGCACCATCGCGCTACCGTTCTACAACCGGATGGATTCGATGAGCATGGACCTGGTGACGCAGACGCTGAAGGTGATGATCCAGCGCGAGCAACTCCTGAAGCGCGATTGACGCTGTTGCCTTGCTCGGGGGCCACGGGTCGAGGAGGCTCGGCGACGAAGACCCGTGCTGCCAACCTGTGACTCACGCAGTATTCGCACGGGTCTGCTCGCCAAGCCTCGCCGACCCGTGGCACCCATTCAGCCTTCAACTCCCATGCACGAAACCTACCGCATCCAACCCGGCTCCAAACTCCGCCTTGGCGACATCCCATCCAACGACGACGCCGGCCTGAACAGGGACGACGCCGAGAAGGAATTCAAACAGCTCAGCAAGCGACTGGTCGATCTCCAGGAAATTCTTTACGCCCAGAAAAAGCACAGCCTGCTCGTCGTGCTCCAAGCCATGGACACGGCCGGCAAGGACAGCACCATCCGCAGCGTTTTCTCCCCGCTGGATCAACTCGCCTGTCACGCCCTCAGCTTCAAAGCTCCCTCGCAGGAGGAACGCGATCATGACTTTCTCTGGCGCGTCCATCAGCGCACGCCGGCCAAGGGTTTCATTCATATCTTCAACCGTTCGCATTACGAAGATGTGCTCGTCGTGCGCGTGAAGAACCTGGTCCCGAAGGAAGTGTGGAAGGCCAGGTACGACCACATCAACGCCTTCGAGAAGATGCTCGCGGATGAAGGCACCACGATCGTGAAGTTCTACCTGCACATTTCCAAGGGCTACCAGAAGGAACGGTTGCAACGCCGGCTGGACAACGCGGACAAACATTGGAAGTTCAACCCGGATGATCTGAAGGAGCGGGCCGTGTGGGACGACTACATGGCCGCCTACGACGATGTGCTGGAGCGCTGCTCGACGAAGCACGCCCCGTGGTACGTGATCCCCGCAGAAAAACGCTGGTTCCGCGATCTGCTTGTCGCTCGCATCATGGTCGCGACACTCGAATCGCTCGACATGAAGTATCCTGATCCTGCCTTCGATCCCAGGTCGATCGTGATCGAATGAATGGAATTGCGGATTGCGGATCGGGGATTGCGGATTGAGGATCGAACTCCCCTCCCTTTTAGGGAGGGGCTGGGGAGGGTCGAGCGCACAGATTCAAGGAGCCGCCATGACAACCCACCGCCTCACCGCTCTAATCACCTGTATAGTCGCGACCCTTCTCCTCTCCGCATCACCCGCCTTCGCCGCGGACCCACCCATGTACCGCAAAGTCGCACTCAAATCCGCCCCCGCGCACCTCATCATCCCCGCCGGCGCACCCAAGGCCGCGAACAAGCTCAACCTCCTCGTCCACTTCAAAGGCGGCGCCGATGCCCTCGCGAAATCCTTCCTCGACGCGAAGCTCGATGGTGTGCTCCTGGTCATCCACTGGAACGGCCTGTCGAAGATCTACTCCAAACCCTTCATCGACAACCCCAATCTTCTCGAAGAAATACTCGACGAAGCCCGCAACGCCGCCCGCAAGGAAGGCGTGCTCACCGCCGACGGCGACTGGGACAAGCTGCGCACGAGCTGCTTCAGCGCCGGCTGGGCGTCGATCCGCGAACTGCTCAAGGATAAGAAATGGTTCGACCGCATCGACACGATCCTCGCAGCCGACTCGATCTACGCGGGCTTCGTGAATGATGATGCGACGAAGCGTCAGGTCAGCCCGGACAACATGAAAGACTTCCGCCGCTTCGCCGAGCTCGCGGCAGAAGGGAAGAAGACCTTCATCGTGACCCACTCGCAGGAGAAGACGCCCAGTTACGCCAGCACGCGCGAGTGTGCCGAGGACTTGATCCAGCACCTGAAGCTGAAGCGCGAGGAAGCGGATGAGATGAGGAAAGATGGCACGCACATCACCAGCCGCGCGGGCAAAGGCAGCTTTCAGGTCATCGGCTGCGCCGGCGTCGGCGAGAGCGGCCACATGCTGCACCTGACGCGCATCAGCCAGTGGTGGGCACTCCTCGCCGCGGGAGCACCATCCCGATAGGGTGGTGCTATTCGCGCACGACTTCCCACAACCTCCCACGCCCACCGTCGCACCGCCCATCCGCGCAGTGTTTCCCCGGCTCAGGCGGCCCTTTTCAGCCCGTAGACCGACTGTTAGCATGTTGCCTTGTGAAGGCATCATGCCAGGAGCAGACGACGCAGTTCTCGCCAGGGAACCGCAAAGGAATTTACACTGAAAGGGCATTCGTGATGGCTGCGTCCGATTCCATTGTCTGTCCGTCCTGCGGCAAGAAATACCGCGTCAAACCCGAGATGGCCGGCAAGCGCGTCAAGTGCGGCTGCGGCGCGGCGATTCAGGTGCCCGCGGCCGCCAGTGCCAAGGACGACGGCGGTTTCATGCTCGACATGCTCGACGAAGCGGCCGCCCGCAGCACCAAGGCCGACTCCCAGCGCGCCGCCTCCCGCGCCCAGGACAAGCCCGCCAAAGCTGCCGCCAAGACCTGCCCTTCCTGCAAGGCAACCGTTTCACCGGGCGCGGCCATCTGCATCCAGTGCGGAACAAACCTGAAGACCGGGGCGAAGGTTCAACCCGTGCTCGCCGACAAAGGCGATGAAACTGCCGCGCCCGCCAATGCGAAGTGGAAAGTCTGGGCGATCGGCGGCGGGTCGGCAGCCGCGTTGATCCTGTTGCTCGTCATCCTCAATCCCTTCGGTGGCGGGGGCACACCCGCGCCTAGTCCAGTCACGCCGAAGAACGTTCCGCCGACAGGCACCGGCCTGGCGACGGGGCCAACGAACGCGCCTGATCCGAACAAGGATCGCGGCGCACCGACAGTGCCGCCCTTGACGCCGGGGACGAATCCTGAGCCGATCACACCCGAGCCGCCGCAGCCGCCCAAGCCGCCGCTCTTTGTGCCGCCTGCACAAGGGCCGGTGGTGGATTGGGTGATGCCGGCGTCGAAGCAGACTTTTACCCCGCAGGCCTCGAGGCCGCGAGAGATCATTGCGTATGTGCTTCAGAATATCGTGGACAACCAGGGAGACGTGGCGAACGCCGCCATGGCTGCGGGACTGCTCGCGCGAATGGGCGATGGCGACGGGTATGAAACGCTGATTCAGGGCGCGGCGTACAACTTCGCTCGCAAGCAGCATGAAGGCGTGTCGGCAGTGACTCTCGCTCGTGACGTCAATGTCCTCGCATTGGCGCGAAGGATTGCCAACGATCACGAGGGCTACCGCGAGTCCATCGCGACGGCGCTCGCACAAGCTGCGGTCACGGCGAATGAGGACAGAGGAATGAGCGGCTTCAAGCGGATTCTTCTGACGCAATTGATTGTGGGAGACTACGACGGCGCGCGGGCCACGGTCGCACGTAGCGAGGAAGTGATCAACGCGCTTCCTTCCATAAAGGATTTACCCAAAGCAGCCTTTACGATAGAGAGCGGGGATGCCTGGAAGCTGGATTTGTCTGCGGTGGTCAAACGCGTTGAAGGACTTGGGGAGGGGCATCGCCTTGCCGGATTTCTCGATGTTCGCAAAGCACTGTTGACGTCGATGCAGTTCCGGCAACGGGACGAGATTTACACGTTTGTCAATTTGAGCGAAGAGATTCACAGTTATGGCGGCGCTCTGAAAGCCGCCTGCGAACTGGGTAACCTCGAGTTTGTAGAGAATGAGTTCTATCGCCAGTGGGGATCGAAGCCCGATCCCGTCGTCGGTCTCGAGCAATTGCCGGTGATGCTGCTGATCGAGTACAGGTCTCGCGCCGGCCTAATAACCGACGCGCTGCGATGGATGGAAAGAATGCCGCAAGGCGCCCTTTCGCCGATACAAGTGGAGAATGTTGTACGGCGAGTCATGCAGCACCGGCGCGGAGGCGATCTGACGGAATTGCGCAAGGCCATCACACACCTTGGCGCCGCCAGAGCGCACGTGTGGGAGGCGATGATTCAGCGTCAATACAAGCCGATCGATGAGATCGTGAAAGAACTCCAGGAGAAGGCGTCAAACAGCCGAAAGATGCTTCCCTCTATCCGAGACCCTGCCGAAAGACAGCGCCGGCAGAATCTGGTGCGCGACATCGACAGTGAGCTGTCGAGGCTGCCCCTGTACACCGCATGCCTGTGGGCCGAGTTCGGCCAGAAGGAACTGGGGATGGACTTGCTTCTGGCCCATGCAAGGGCAGCCATTAAAGCAACGCTCAAGCCGGCCCAGCTTGACGTCATCGCCACCGGGCTCGTGCGGGCCAGGCGCTACGACGAGTACAGCGAACTTCTCGCCAAATGCAAGCAATCGAACTGGACCGGCGTCGCGACCCATGGTCAGGTGTATGACCTTCTGGACGCGGGTAAGGACCAGCTTGCCGCCGAGGCGATCGTTCGAGGGGCTTTTACTCCCGCTGTGTTCATACGTCACAGCATCAACAATGGAAAGCTCGATGCCGCCTTCACCTTGCTGAAGGTCAATTCGAAGGACACGCCTGAACTCGGCCTGCGGATTGCTGAACGCATGCTTGATGTGGTCGACGCCGATGACGTGAAGAAGGGCAAGCCTCCTTCGTTTCGCGTTCCACAACGACAGTAGCCGCGCGCGTGTCGGCCAAAACTTCCGGGAGTGTTCGAATGCAACGGGTTTCAGCCGCGACGCGGCGGCATCCGCGTAGCCCCGGACGTGAGTCCGGGGTGAACGGCGGTAGGTCGTGTCCAAGCCCC
>JBBDXA010000124.1:27310-28942 GCA_040902585.1 Phycisphaeraceae bacterium | reverse complement strand
CCACCAGGGTGCAGTACGACCTGATGGCGACCTATCTCGACTTCTACAGCCTTGATCTGAAAGTCGCCCGCGCGATGGTCGAGCAGTACAAGAACCATCCGGTCGATCGCTGGCGCGAGCTGTTCGTCGCGGCCGGCAAGCAGCTCGATGAGATCCAGGGCGGCACCGCGGCCGTCGCCGCCGTGGACAAGGACGATCGCGATCAGCAGCAGACGGCCCTGGCGGCGACCGAGCCGAACTTCGACTTCAACGTGGAAGCGAAGAAGATCAACATCACGCACCAGAACCTGAAGCAGGTCCGCGTGAACTATTACCTGATGGATGTCGAGCTGCTGTTCAGCCGCAACCCGTTTGTGCAGTCGTTCAGCGGTGAGTTCAGCTACATCAAGCCGAACGATTCACAGGTGATCAACCTCAACGACAAGGCGACGAAGACCACGATCAACCTGCCCGACAAGTTCCACACGATGAACGTGCTGGTCGAGATCGTCGGCGGCGGCCAGACCAAGTCCGCGGCCTACTACAGCAACGCAATGACCGTGCAGGTCATCGAGAATTACGGCCAGGTCCGCGTGACGCAGGCCGCCAGCGCCAAGGCTCTGCCGCGGACCTACGTGAAGGTTTATGCCCTTACCGGCAACGGCGAAGTGAAGTTCTACAAGGATGGCTACACCGACCTGCGCGGCCGCTTCGACTACACCTCGCTGAACACCAGCGACATCGACAGCGTGCAGAAGTTCTCCATCCTCGTGCTCAGCGACGAACACGGCGCGGTGGTCCGCGAAGCGACGCCCCCGAAGCAGTAGCCCAACTCCCCTCCCTCTTAGGGAGGGGCCGGGGGAGGGTCTTACCGAACGGCCCTTCGGCAGCGGAAGTTGAATTCAAACGCCAACGGGCAGCCCTCATCGGCTGCCCGTTTTTCATTTTCACGTGACATGCCCGCCCAGCGCGCCTAGCGTTACCTGAGTAACCCGTCTCTCCTGAACAACTGACTCCCGGCGACAGCCTCGCCCGGCCTACCAAGGGCGGTCCGTTGCCCATTCTCAAGGAGGTTCGCCATGAAGACGATTCTTGTGCCAATCGATTTTTCCGATGTCACGCCGCGCGTGATCGACACAGCCGGGGAACTGGCAAAGGCATGGGGTGCCCGCGTTCATCTGCTGCACACCGTGCCGGAGATGGTCAACTACGCCAGCGTGGGCGAGGTTGCCTACGTGCCGGAGAATGTGCCGTCATCCGATCCCTTCACCGACGCCGCGTCGCGGTATCCGAAGGAACTGAAGCAGGCCCACGACCTGGCCCAGACGTTGCAATCGCAGATGATCGAAACGAAGGTGACGTTTCTGGCAGGTTCGCCGGTTGACGTGATCCTCGACCTGCTCGACTCCGAGCCGATCGACATGATCGTGATGGGTTCGCACGGGCACGGGCGGCTGTATGAGTTGATCGTCGGCACCGTCACCGAAAGCGTGCTGCGCCGCAGCAACAAGCCGGTGCTCGTCGTTCCGTCTAACGAGAAGGTCCAGCACGCTCACCGGAAACAATGGAAGGAACCGATGGCGACGCCGTACTGATCGGGCGCCGCGGCATGGGCCGCCTCGCGCAGGACGCCACAAAACAGGCCGGGGGGCC
>JBBDXA010000124.1:2937-27300 GCA_040902585.1 Phycisphaeraceae bacterium | reverse complement strand
CCGGCCTTACCCCTATCATCGGAATAGTTGTTCTGTTCCTTTTATTCGCCCGACGCGTTGTCCGCGGCGCGGCGTTCGTGTGCCATCTTGCAGAGCCCCAGGCCGATCAGCGTCACGCCGACGACCGACATGGGGCTGTCGTAAACGATGCCGTTATGCGGATTCGCCACGGCAAAAAGAATGATCGCCGCACAAACTGCCCAAGCCAGATACGAAAGAATCGTTTTCATGATTGCCTCCTTCTCGAACGATTGATGTCGCTGCTTGAAGAGAACGATTTGATTGCCGCGCGGGCAAATCAAATCTGACATTCTTTTCACTTCTCACTTTTCGAGATGCAGGCTTGAAATCTCAGATTCCGGATTCCGCTTTTCAAGCTTCGCGCAGGGCCAACCGCCGGGCGCTGGTCAGGGCGATGGCAATCGCATCCGCCACGTCCGGCGGCGAGGGCAGCTCGGGCAGATTGCATTGGGCCTGCACCGCCCGCTGCATCTGCTCCTTGGACGCGTGGCCGTAGCCCGTCATCGCCTTTTTCACCTCCGTCGAAGGCAGGTGTTCCACTTCGATCTTCCGCTGCGCCGCGCAAAGGAGAATCACACCGCGTGCGTGGCCCATGAGGATCGCCGTGCGCGGATGCTTGTAGTGGGCGTAAAGTTTCTCCACCGCCAGTCGGCCGGGCTTGAGCGCGTCCAGAAGATCGCTCAGTTCCGCGTGAAGCTGCCCGAGCCGGGCTTCCATGGAAGTCTTCACCGTCAGGCGGATCACGCCGGCCTCGATCAGTTGCGGCTCGATCGCGCCCTTGGGCAGATCGACCGCCGCGTAACCGGTGAGCCGCAGACCAGGATCGATACCCATCACGCGAAGCATGAGGAGAGTATAAGGCGACGAGCAGTGGCGGAGTGAAATCTCAAAGACGTAAGCTCCAAATCTCAAACAAGCTCCAATCTTCAAACTCAAAAATTCAAATCTGAATCGCCTCCCGTGTGGTGTCGCCTTGCCGTGCAACCACCATACGCCAGAAGCGTTTCCTGCTTTGCGATTTGATCCTTGAGATTTGTTTGTGATTTGGATCTTTGTCTTTGAGATTTCCCTCCCCCTCCGCTTGAGTTTTGCACCCGTTTCCGCGAGACTTGCTCATTCACCCGCCCCGCTCGCTGAGTCCCACCCATGGCTCTGATTGTGTTCCAGCACGAACCGCACGAAGCGCCCGCCCTGCTCGGCCAGGCGCTACAGGCGCATGGCTGCCAACTGCGGACGATCAAGCTCTTCGCGGGCGATGCCGTTCCGCCTGATCTCGACGATGTCGACGGCATCCTGATCCTGGGCGGGGCGGCGAATGTGGATGAAGCCGACAAGCATGCGTGGATGAACGCCGAACTCGCCTACATCAAACAGGCGCACGACGCCGGCCTGCCCATCGTCGGCATCTGCCTCGGCGCCCAGCTCATCGCCGCGGCCCTGGGCGGCAAAGTCGCGCCGATGGCCAAGCCCGAGGTCGGCTGGAAGAACATCAAGCTCGCCTTCGCGGGCACGACCGACCCGATCCTCGCCGGCATCCCGTGGGACACCACGCAGTTTCACCTGCACGGCCAGGAAGTCGCCGCCCTGCCGGCCGAAGGCGTGCCACTGGCGGGTTCGACGATGGCGCGGCTTCAGGCGTTCCGCGTCGGCCTGACCACCTACGCCTTCCAGTATCACTTCGAGTGGGACGCCGCCGCGATCGCCACCATGAGCCGCGACAGCCTCGTCACCAAAGCCGGCGAGAAGAGCGAGACGATCGTCGATCTCGCGAAGAACTACCTCCCGCCCTACCGCAGACTCGGTGACCGCCTTTGCGAGAATATCGCGACGCTGCTCTTTGCCATTGACAAGCGGTAACCGCACAACCCCTCTATTGGCTACTCTCATCGGACCTGACGAATTTGCTGCTCACGCATCAGCCGCGTCACGGTCGGGTGGCAGTCGCCTAAGGCGTTGTCGTACGCTGGAGCGATATGTTTTTCGAAATACCGGACGTCGTCGCCATGCTGCTCCAGGAGCGCGGTGAGAGATTCATCTGTCGTGATGCAGTCAGGTTTCACAATCGTGAGTCGCGGCGACTGGAAGCCCGCACCCTGGACGCAGATTTCAATGTAGGGAATGAGGTCGCCGTGCCCCCCAGCGTCGGCATCGATGCGAATCAAGTTGCCGCGCAGCGTGGGCTTGTCGAATACCGTCAGCCGCGGCTCGCTCGCCGCCTTGTTGCGCGTGTAGCCCAGCATCTTGAGCCACTTGCGGACCGGACCCGAAAGCGTGACACGCGGTGCGTACAGTGAACTCATTGTCTCAATTCCCCGCGACTGCACAGAGTTCACAAGCGCCTGCACGTGCGGCTCGACATCACGTTCCACACCTTTGCTCAATGAGGTGATCTTCGTTTGCTCGTGCCTATTGAGCCAGAAGTGGATGAACGACCAACTCTTCGTCTTGAACGGCTGCTGCGCATCATCGCCGGATATCTCCGACAACGAATGATCGAGGTGAAGTGTCTTCACATCAATTGCCATTGTGGCCCACACCCCACCGAATGCGAATGCTCTTGCGGTCGCAGGCAGAAATGTGTTCTGATCGACCTTCCGAACGCTACTGCCAAACTCCGCGAGGAAAGCCGCATGATCGTCAACCGACATTATCCAGCCGAACTCACAGGGAAGCGACTTGGCGAAGCCGTTAACGCAAACGTCGATGTCCTTTTCTGACATCGCGCGGTATCCCTCGGCAAAATTCGACAGACAGGGTTGCCCCGCGTGTCTTCCTTCACAAAGCTGCCCGCTGAGCCTCTTTCCAGCGCGCTCACACCCGGAGATCTTCCCGCCCACGCGATCCACCATCGCGAAAAGGATGGGCAACCCACGCCGGCGATCGGCAAGCAACACCTCGAGGGCGACCGCTCGCTCGACTTTGGCAAACACTTTGGTTCGGATAATGTCCATTTGAATCGAGAATGAGACTTTACAACGAGGCCAATACACGAAACAATATATTAAACATCTGTCTGATTGGCTTTTTGATGCAGTTACTCATTTTTCGCCACGGAATCGCTGAAGATCGCGGGCCTGACGGGACGGATGACTCACGCCGGCTGACCGATGAAGGCAAAAGCAAGACGCGCGAGGCGGCCGTGGGTTTGTCCTGTATCGCGCCGCGGCCTGATGTGATCCTGAACAGTCCGCTGGTGCGGGCGATGCAGACAGCGGAGATTGTCGGCGATGTGTTCGATGTGAAGCCTCGCGTGTGCAGCGCCCTGGGCATGGGCCCGCTCGAAGACGTGCTGCGCGAGCTGCGGAAGATGGAAGAGGAAGTCGTCATGGTGATCGGCCATGAGCCGCAGTTGAGTTCACTGGCGGAGATTCTGTGTACCGGAGTACAGCCGACGGGGTTTATTCAGATGAAGAAGGCCGGATGCATCGCCGTAGAAACGCCGATCAATGAAGGGAAGGCTCGCGTCGGCAAGCTGCTCTGGATCGCGACGCCGGCGATGCTGCGGGCGATGGCGGGAAGGTAGGAGAAGGGAGGAGGAAGAATGATGAAGGCCGCAGCAGCAGGCAGGAGAATCTGAATCGACCCCATAATTTTCACGCATACGAATCGCTTGCTCCTGAACCCTGAACCCTGAACCCTGAACCCTCCGGCACCATGCACGTCGTACTCATCGCCAACTCGACCTGGCTTGACGAAGAACTGACCGCGTTCCGGCAGCTTGCCGTCGGCATGCTCGATGAGCAGGTGCGCGTCACGCAGGTCGTGCCCGCGCAGCTTCCTTTGGAAGACGCGATCTCCTTCGGCGATCGCCTGTCGTGGCTGGAATCGAGCTGGTCGTGGCTGCGGCGACGGCGACTGGCGGGCCTGGCGGAAAGTCTGGAGAAGACCGAGCCGGACATTCTGCATGCCATGCATGCGGAGACGTGGGAAGGGGCGATGCTGCTGGCGGAGGAACTGGAAGCGGGCGTGGTGCTGCACGTGTCGCGTGCGGAGGATGTGGCGGTCGCGCTGAAGCTGCGGGTCGCGATCGAAGCGAGCCGGGCCGCGTTCACAGCCTCGACGCAGCCACTCGCCGATGCCATGATCGACGCGCTGGGCAAGGCGATCACGGTGGTGGTGGTGCGACCGGGCGTGCATCCGCAGGATCTGGAAGAGCCCGCCAAGCACGCGGAGCAACCGCTGTGCGCGGTGATCAGCGGCGAGATGCGCTACGATGACAACTACCGCGCCCTGTTCACCGCCATGCGTTCGATCATCTCCGAATACAACGAGGTGCAGTTCTTCATCGACACGCCCGGCAGCGAAGGCCGCGAACTTTGGCTGCCCGCGCGGAAGCTGGGTCTGGTGCGGAATCTGAGTATCGTGCCGCATCGCCTGGGCCACCGCGAGCTGGAACTCGAGGCCGATGTCATCATTCACCCGCAGGCCCTGGGTCGATCGCGCAGCATGACGCTTCAAGCCATGGCCGCAGGCATTCCGGTCCTGGCGCGCAGCGACCGCTGGCTGGACTATCTCATCGATGATGAGACGGCATGGATCGTCGATACCGTCGACGCGACGCGATGGGAAGAACTGCTGCGGCATCTGATCGTCGCTCCGGAGAACGGCAGGGAACTCGGCCGCAAGGCGCATCAGTACGTGCGGGATCATCATCTCGTCTCTCGTCAGGTCGGCGACACGCTGGACCTGTACCGCAAAGTCACCGGCGAAGCGATGAAGTTCCCCGGCGCGGCGGCGGTTTGATCCCGCCCATCGCCTCGCACATCTCACTTCCATCTCATACCATCTCGTCCCATGTGGACGACCACCACGATCGATGACCTTCGCACCCGCCGCCGTGCGCTGACCGGCACTGTCGCCTTCGTGCCCACGATGGGCGCGCTGCACGCGGGCCATGTCTCGCTCATTCACGCGGCGAAGCAGCTTGCCGATCACGTCCTCGTCAGCGTCTATGTCAACCCCACGCAGTTCGGGCCGAGCGAAGACCTCACGAAGTACCCGCGCACGCTCAAGGAAGATATGGAACTCTGCGAAGCCGCAGGCGCGGCCGGCGTTTTCCGCCCCGGCGATCAGGTCATGTATCCGCAGCAGATCGCCTGCGAAGTGAACGTGCCGCAACTGGTGACGATGCTGGAAGGCGAGCATCGCCCGGGGCATTTCGCGGGTGTCTGCCGCGTGGTGGCGAAGCTCTTCAACATGGTGCAGCCGGACGTCGCCTGCTTCGGCCGCAAGGATTTTCAGCAGCTCAAGGTGATCGAGGCGATGACCCGCGATCTGGCAATGCCCATCCGCATCGTCGGCTGCCCGACCCTGCGCGACCCCGATGGCATGGCGATGTCCAGTCGCAACCGCTACCTGACGCCCGACACGCGCAAGCGAGGCCTGGGCCTGTTCAAAGCCCTCAGCGAAGCCCGCGCGATGGTCGAAGAACAGGGCGAGACCGATCCTGCCGCGGTCGAAGGAGTGATGCACACGGTGCTCGCGTCGCACAAGGTCGCGATCGACTACACAGTCATCCGCCATCCGCAGACCCTCGCGGCGATCGACTGCATCGAGCCCGCGCTCACCGGCGGCGTCGTCGCCCTGGTCGCCGGCCGCGTCGATGACGTGCGACTGATCGACAACATGATCCTCGCTGAACGGTGAAGAGACATGAGATGACGAACATGACCGCAGGATCACCGTCCCCATCACCCGCGCCCACTGGCCTCATGGCGCGCATCCTGCTCCTGGCGCGGGACATCAAGCTCAGCCACACCCTCTTCGCCATGCCCTTCGCGCTGCTGGCGATGGTGATGGCCTCGGCGAGCGCGGCTGCTCCCGCAGCAACAGGCACCGCGCGGCTGCCCGGCTCCGCGACGATCCTGCTCATCATCCTCTGTATGGTGCTGGCAAGAACGATGGCGATGGCGGTCAACCGCTGGGCCGACGGCCGCATCGATGCGACCAACCCGCGCACCGCCGGCCGCGCCATTCCCTCGGGCCGCCTCAGCCCGACCTTCATGCTCTCGGTCGCCATCATCTGCTCGCTGGCCTTCTTCCTCGCCGCCGCGGGCTTCTGGGTGATTCACGGCAACGCCTGGCCCGCGCTGCTTTCTCCCGCCGTGCTCGCCTTCCTCGCCGGGTACAGCTTCACCAAGCGCTTCACCTGGCTGTGCCATCTGTACCTGGGCATGGCGCTGGCGATCAGTCCCGTGGCCGCCGCCGTCGCCATCGCCCCGGGCTTCCTCGCGCAGCCGGAGGCCTGGCTGCTCTCGTGCATGGTCCTGTGCTGGGTCGCCGGCTTTGACATCATCTACGCCCTGCAGGATGTGGAGGTCGATCGCGCCGCGGGGCTTCACTCGATGCCCGCGAAGCTGGGCGCCGCAAGAGCTCTGTGGATCAGCCGGGCTTTACACTTGATGAGTCTTTCGCTGCTCATCGTTCTTTCCAGAACGAGCGATTTGCTGCACGCGCGGTTCACGGTCGGCGTCGCAATCGTGGCCACTCTGCTCTTGCTCGAACACGCGCTCGTCGCCGGCTCGCGCAGGCATCACATTCCCATGGCGTTCTTCACGGTCAACGGCATCATCAGCCTGCTCCTGGGCGGGTTGGGCATCTGGGATGTGCTGTCGTAGTCATCGCGAGAGCACCATCCCGGATGGTGCTCACACGCGAACCTCCACCGGTTCAGGCACCCGTTCCAACTCCGGCTCAGGCACCGGCGGCGGCAGAAATCGCGCCAGCTCCGTGATCTTCGTCATCGTCTGCCGTCGCCACAGGAGCGCCAGCGACACGACCGCGAGGACGACGTTGATCGCCGCCGCCACCAGCGTCAGGTTGCTGACGCTGGCCGCGACGCCGCTCGGATCGATGTTGTGCATCAGCGGTTCGTACAGATTCCCCACCGCGAAACCCAGGGCCATGAGCGGCACCGGTGTCGAGACATACGCCGCCGACAGCGGCGGACTCTTGGCGGCATGCATGAGCACGTAGGTGAGAAACGGGACGATCCACAGCAGGAAGAGCGCCATGAACAGGCCGCGCATGCCCCACAGTTGCCGCACCGCCTGCACGTAGATCACCAGCGCGGCAAACCACACCGAGAGCAGGACCATGCTTCCCGTCGAAGGCACCATCAAATGAAACGTGCCGCCCTTTTCCGCCAGTCGCAGCAGCACGAAGTAGCTGATGCACGTGAGGATGATGAAGATGATCGAGTAAGGCATGGCCGAGGCCGCGTCGCTCAGCCAGGGCACGCGCGAGAGGCTCTTCTTCTTCGACCGGCGAATGCCCTTGGCGTAGGTGTAGCGCGACGGGGTGATCATGTTCACCAGCAGCAGAATGACCGACAGCGAGACAAAGAAGAAAATGTAAAGGAGCACGATGAGCACGCCCGCGCCGTCGCGGCCGGCGCCGAAGTCATCGAACAGGTTGCGCATGTTGCGCGAGCGCAGGAGGGCCGTCTTCGTCAGCCACGGCCAGAGGCTGCCCACGAGCAGCGTCTGAGCTCCGGCGAAGAAGATCACCGCGAACGCTTTCGTGAACGCGTGCTGCGAATCCTCGCGCCACTTGCGGTACACAATGACGAACATCGCGATCAGCAGAAAGCCCTGCACCAGCAGCGTGAACAGGGTCGGATGAATCGCGGCATCGAAGAAGTAAACGCTCTCCTGCCAGTCTTCGCGATTGACGATGCCGCCCCAGTTCAGGCCCAGTTCGTCCGACGCGAGCCGGGCGAAGACGGGGCGAGGCGTGAGGTAAAGAAAAAACGTGAAGCCCACACTCGCGAGCTGCGGCATGATGAAGTACATGAGCACGACCATGCCCTGCGTGATCATGCTCGCCCGCCAGGGTTTGGCGGAAACCATGCCCGCGACCATGCCGGTCATGTGGTAGAGCCAGACCGAAACGAAGCCGACGAGATAGAGCTGCAACAGGTTGCTCAGTTTCACCTGCGCCTGAACCGCGGCGTAAACAACGATGGGCATGGTGAGCCCGACCATGAAGTATTCGCGGATGGGCAGGCCGAAGAGATAGCCGACGATCTTGCTCATCGGGCTCATGGGCGTCATGCGCTGGTAATCGAGCACGCGGCCCATGCGTTCCTGGGCGACGCCGCTGGCGACCGAGCCGGTACCGATGAGCAGGAGAATGACGCCCTGCATGAGGACGAGGGCGGCGAGGGCGAACTTGGCGGCGAGGGTGGCGTGGTCCATGTCGGCCCGGTAGTCGCCCAGGTAGCGCTCAGCCGACTTCCAACTGATCGCGTAGATGAACGCCGCCAGCACGATGACCACAAGACCCCAGCTCAGCGTGTTCTTCATGCGCAGCCGCTCGCGGGCGCACTTGACGACGAGCGGGTTGGTGAACAGGTTGAGAGAGTGGAGTGCGGTCATGGCGTGCGGAAAAGCCAAAAAGCAGGAAAGCAAAAAAGCAGAAAATCAAGGCACTTGTCAGGCAAAGGAGCAGCGGACAAGAGCGGGCTCGTGTTCCTATTTTCTGCTTTTGTGCTCTTATGATTTTCTGGTTTTCTGCTCACGACACCTCCCTTGCGCCGACCTTCAGCAGGATGCCTTCGACATCCATTCGCTTTTCGTAGAACGCCTTGACGCGCACGCTCTCCTTGATGAGCAGCGCGAGCAGATCAGCCGCGTCGTGGTGCGTGCCGGTGAAGGCGACTTCGATGCGGTGATCCGTCGTGGTCGCGTCGAGCGTGTTGGGATGGCCTTTGACGATCTCCATCATGCGTTCGTGGACCTCGATCAGCTCGACGATGAGCAGCGTGTGGGCCTGGAGCTGGGTGATGATGTCATCGACCCGGCCGCTGACGATCATGCGGCCTTTCTCCATGATGCCGATCGAGGTGCAGAACTCGCTCATCTCCGTGAGGATATGCGAGGAGACGAGAATCGTCCGCCCTTCGCGTCCGAGCTTGATCATCACTTCGCGAAGCTGGATGCGGCCGATCGGGTCGATGCCGCTGAACGGTTCATCCAGCAGCATCACCTTCGGATCATGCAGCAACGTCTTGGCGATGCACAGGCGTTGCTTCATGCCCAGCGACAGGCCGCCGGCTTTGGCGTCGCGCTTGGAGAAAAGATCGACCTGGCGGATGAGGGCGTCGATGCGCTCGCGTCGCTGCGAGCGGCTGAGGAAGTGAGCCGCGGCGAAGAGATCGAGGAATTCCCAGACCTTCAGTTCGTCGTACACCGGCGCCTGATCGGGCATGTAGCCCATGATGCGGTGGACTTGGCCGGGGTGTTCGCCTGCGTCGATGCCGTCGATGAAGAGTTCACCGTAGGTCGGCTGCTGGAGCGTGGCGAGGACGCGGATGGTGCTGGTCTTGCCCGCGCCGTTGGGGCCGATGAGGCCGAAGATCTCGCCATGCGGAATGGTGAGATTCATATCCTGCACGGCGATGACGTCGTCGTAGTCCACGCGCACGTCGACCGTGCGGATCATCGGCTGGGAAGGGTCGGGTGAAGGCATGCGCGGCTCGCGGGGGACAGGGGATTGTACGCGAGCAGGGGGAGCGGAGGTTCGTCGCGGGTTATGGCGATGCCGCTTGAACTCCCCTCCCTTCCAGGGAGGGGCTGGGGGAGGGTCGACGTTTCCTCCTCCACTTCGTGCGGACTTGCAAACATGCCTTTACGTCGTCGGGCGATGCCAGAACCAGCAGCGCGTGCGGAGGTCAGGACGATAGGGCTCCTTCCACTCGCGGCGATGCATTGACCATGGAACGGTTCCAAGACCGCTTACGCGTGAGAGTTCATGAATGTCATCATCCATCGGATCTGCCGGCGTATCGAAGCCGACAAGCAGGATCGCGACATGGGCCGCGTCAGTTCGCGACAATGTGGCAAGCTTCGTCATGTCGAGTGGTACGGTGTGAGTTTTTCCCGGATCAAGCCCCGGAACAAGCGGATGAAGCAGGTAGGATCGATATATCCAGGCGCTTCGGCTCGCCCAGTAGTTCTTGTCAGCGGTCTTCAGTTCGATCCATACATTCTCGGCCGGTGAAATACTGACGACCACATCGCAGGACTTGCGACGCAGTGGAGATGGATACTTCACCTCACACTTCGCCGGAACCCCTCGGTCCGCGAGGAGCTCAGCGAGACGCTTCGACCATGCCGGTTCAGTCCGCGGACGTTTGGAGGCGGGATGCGCGTGCCCCCCATACCAGTAAAGACCAGTTGTGAAGCCGTCACGAACGGTCGTCGCTTCGCGATCCATGACATCGAGCAAGTCGAAGATAAGCTCTGCAAGGGTCTTCATATCCATTCAGTCACGCCCCTTTTCAACGCCAGCGCATCGATGCGTTGAATGAACTCATCCTTCGCATCCGTGTAAGCCTCACGGTCGGTTTCGTGCTGCCCAGCCAGCTTTCGTTTCAGCGCGGCGTACTCGGCGGCTGCTTCAGGATGCGCTCGCAGGTAATCGCGGAACGCCACGTGCCGGCGAACCTGCGGATGCTCCCGCGGCCAGGCGTGGCAATGCACGACGTTGTCATCGCCGCTTCGCAGGACGAAGAAGAATCGACCCGGCAGGCCGAACGCGCCGCGGTACTCGTAGCCCAGCGCGGTCATCGGCTCGATGATCGCTTCTCCCGCCTGGGGCGTGCGCAAGGCGGGCATGATGTCAAGGACCGGCTTGGCGATGAGGCCGGGAACGGAGGTGCTGCCGACGTGTTCGATGGCGTGAAGGTGATCACCGCAGGCGGCGAGGATGCGCTCGCGCTCGCGTTCAAAAGTGCGCGGCCAGTCGGGGCTGTACTCGGCGAGCCGGACGACGCCTTTAGCGAGGCCGAGATGAGGCCAGTGGGCGTTGGACAAAGGCGCGGTCCTGAGAGCACCATCCCGACAGGGTGGTGATGATGATGAACGTGAATCAAGGCGGCATCGGGGCAACAGAAAGTCGTGCGCCAATAGCACCACCCTGTCGGGATGGTGCTCTCGGGATGGTGCTCCCGATCACGGATTCTTCGGCTTGGGTTTGTCTTCGCCGAAGATGCCGCGTTCGAGGCGGGCCTTGTGGGCTTCCATCGTTTCGCGGGTGACTTTGCCCTGCGTTTCGAGGATGGCGTAAAGGTCGTTGACCGCCTGTTGATAGTTGGACCAGCGGACCATGAACTTAAGCACGTCGCGCAATTCGAGAGCGAGCTTGCTCTGGAGGTTGATCAGTTCCTGGATGTCCTGCTCGCGGGCGGCGTTGTCGAGCGCCTTTCGGGCCTTGTCGATCTGGGCGGTGACCACGTTCACGCTCTTGTTGCCGATGGTTTCGAGCGGGCCGATGACTTTGCCGTAGAGTCGCGTCTGCACCGGGCCGTCATCCGCTTCGAGTTTGTTGTTGCTGACTTCCTGTCCGATCTGGTCGTACTGTTTGGCGATGGCCAGGCAGCGGTCGCCGATGAGCTTCTGTCGCTTTTGCACCTGCATGAGCTGGCTGCGGAGCGCGGGCGACAGGTTGATTGACTCCGTCTTGTTGGCGGTCAGGGCGATGCGCGACTCGGCGATGAGATCATCCTGGTTCTTGATGAGCCGTTCGAACTCCTGCCGCTGTTCCTGTTCCCGGCGAAGCAGTTCATCGCGCAGCTCGTTGGCTTCGACCACGCGCACGAAGAAGCCCGCCGACTTGCCGGTCTTGGGCCCGTCGATCGTGTCGTTGTCCGTCGCTTCGACGAGGAACGTCAGGTGCATGCCCACGGTCAGCTTCAGCGGCGTCACTTCCCAGGGGTAGAGATAGTTGAAGCCCTTCTCCGTCACAGCCTGCTGTTCGTTGAACTTCACTTCAGTGAACTCCACCACGCCTTCACCCTTGGGCGATGCATCGCTCTCGCCGCGCCACTGGTAGATGATGCCAGCCTTGGTGATGGCAAAGTCATCGCGCAGGTTGGTGGCGATCGGAATGCGGGCTTCGGGCACGATCATGCTGCTGATGCCCGCGAGTTGAGCGCGGACCTGCGGCTCCTTGTCCGGGCGAATGCGCACGTTGAACCGCGTGGGCCGCTTCGAGTCCAGCCCGTCGGTATCCTTGAGCACGATGGAGTAGGTGCCGTTGGTGATTTGCTCGGGGCCGATGTCCGCGGTGAACTGCGTGATCGCGCGTTCCTTGCCATCAGCGCCCTTGACCTTGACATTCTCCAGTTTCAGCGGGGTTTCCACGCCCTTTTCATTGCGAAGCTCGGCACTGACCAGCGGCTTGTTGCTCGATGCCTTGAAGCGGATCGTGCTGCCCTTGAGCGCATAGACGGAACTGGAACCGGTGCGGGCCTCGCGCTGCGCCGGCGAACCGGGAGGCAGGAGTTCGGTGGAACCGGACTGTGATGCGGCGATGCTTGCGGGGCGAAGGGACCAGACGGTCTCGGGCAGGCGGGAAGTGTACTGCGGATGTTCGAGGACGAGGTCGAACGATTCGATGGTCGGCCGATCGACGAGGGCGACCTGAATCCAGTCGGTGCGGTTGTCGCCGCCGCGGATGCGGAAGCGGAAGGGTTCGATCACGTTCTTGACGGTGGCGCTGAAGTCGGCCTGGGCGGTGGGTTTGGCGGAGGCGTCGGCGGTCGAGGCGGTGGTGGCGGCGACGGGAGCAGTGGGAGTCTGTGCGGGTTTAGCACCACCCTTTCGGGATGGTGCTCCGGGGCGTGCTCCCGACTTGTCATCGGTCTGTTTGATCATGAGCTGGGTGAGGTCGGAGCCGGCGCGGTAGTCGATGTCCAGGTAGACCGTGCCGGGCACGATGCCGGTGACTTTGACAGCCGCGTCCCAGTCGTCGCCGCGGGGCAGGATGAGTTCGCCTTTGTCGTTGAGCGTGAGCTGGAACTGCGTGTTGCGCGGGTAGCGTTCATCGCCAAAGAGGATGACGCGGTCAAACCAGATGCGCATCAGGTCATTGGTCAGGACGCCGGCGACGGCACCGCCGAGCATGAGCACCATCAGGAGCGCGAGCAGGCCATGGCGACGATGAGCCCGACGATCCAGCACATCCGAAAAATCGACCTTGTCCGCATCGGCATTACCCTGCTCGATCGCGGCTGCCACCATCTGCGGCGAGACGCCGAGCTTGTCCAGGTCTTTCAGGCGGGCGAACTGAAGGGCGCTGATGAGGCTGTCGTGCAGCTCCCCGTGCCGCTCTTCCACGCGTACCGCCAGCGTGTCATCATCCAGATGAAACGCGAGCGGGTAGAGGATGAAGCGCCAGGCGAGATAGAGGAGCAGCGCGACGGCCGCGACCATGGAAACAACGCGCTGGGATTTTTCGAGCGTGAACCACCAGTCGATGGCGAAGCTGAGTGCGAGCAGCACAACCAGCCAGAGCAGGACGATGCTCAGGCCGCGAAGCGTCAGCCAGGAAGCCACCGCCCGGCGCAGGCCGCGGAGCTTGGATTCGATCTGCGAGGAAAGTTTTGGAGTCATGTCGAGTCCTGAGTCCTGAGATTGCGGATTGCGGATTGCGGATTGAAAATCCCTTCGTGCCTTCGTCCCTCCGTCCCTCGGTCCCTTCTTCCTACAACAGCTTGAACCGCTTGCGCACCGCCCATTCGATCGTCAGCAGAATCACCAGCAGCATCAGCAGGCGATCGGTCGACCACAATTCATAAGGCTTGCGCGGCACGATGATCGTCTGCGTCCGGTCCGCCACCTGGGCGGCGATTTCCTGCCACTGGTCCACTTCGAAATACTCGCCCTTGGTGCGCTCGGCGATTTCGCGGAGTACGCCTTTGTTGAGCTGCGTGACGTTCATCTCCGCTGCGGGCCGGGTCACGTCGAAGGCCTTGGTGATGAGTACGGGCGAACCGCCCTCGGCACTTTCGAGTTGAATCGTGATCTCATGCGGGCCCAGTTCGCCGGCGGTGAAGCTGCCGGTGAAATGGCCCACGTCCTCGGCATTGAGCCGTTCCAGGCGAAGGGGAATCACTGTGCGGCCGACCTTCACGAGGGCGTCCACCGAATTCAGATCGAGCGCTCCGAACTGCGGGTCGTACAGCTTGGCCTGGATCTTGATCTGATCGCCCTGGCTGAAGGAATCCTTGGCCAAGTCGATGTAACCGCGTTTGTTTCCGCGCTGGTCCCGGCCGGCGATGATGTAGTTGACGGATTGGAGCCAGAACTTTTCGTAGTACTCCGCATCAACGCCCAGTCGGCGCCAGCGCCACGTGCCGTTGAGGCCCAGGTACACCACGCGACCGGGGCCGTAGAAACCGCTGACGACCAGGGGACGGGGATCGCGCCCGGCGCGCATGGCCGGGTCGGAGTGTTCGATGAGCACGCGCGTCGCGGGCTTGGGGTTGAGCGCGGGGAAGGTCCAGTAGATGCCGGGCATCGCGGCCCACACAGCTTCGTTGAAGGAAGGATTCGTCGTGTCGAACCGCATGATGGGGTGATCCATCTCAGCCTTGCGGATCGCCAGCGGCCACTCCTTGGTGTGCGAAGAGATGAGAGCCTTCACATCGAGCGCGCCCATGTCGCCGAAGCGAACGGGAAGCAGATCGCGAAACTCCTGCGTGCGGATGCCGCCGAGGAAAGCCGTGGAGTACTTGGGCCCGGGCATGAAGAGCAGCCCGCCGCCGTGCTCGGCGAGGAAGACGCGCAGGTTTTCGATCCACTGTTCGTTGAACTCGCGCGGGTCGGGGTCGAGCATGATGACCGCGTCGTAGTCGTACATTTCCTTGGGCGTCGCGGGCAGGTGGTTGATGGGCGTGTTGCCCTCCTGCTTCATGTCCAGGTCCATGGTCTGAAGCCAGACGGAAAGATTGACATCGCTGTCGCGGGTGAGCAGCGCGAGCAGCGGGCGGTACTCCCACGTCGGGCCGCCGGAGATGAGCAGCACGCGGGCCTTGTCGCTTCGTACCATCACGCGCACGGGCTTGGAAAGATTGTCTTCTTCATCCGTCTCGCGCCCGACCTTGGGCACGCGGATGGCGAACTCGATGACGCCGGCCGTCTTGGGCGTGTATTCAAAGCTGAGGTTCTGCACCGCGCTGCCGCTCTGCCCGTCGTCGCTGCCGACGCTGGAGGGGAGATTCACCTGCTTCTGCTGCACGACCTGTTCACCGGTCTCGCTGCGAATGACCAGTTCGACCATCGCGCTGGTCGCATCCAGACCTTCCGCTTCGATCTCCGCTTCGATCTGGAACGGATTGTTCCGGCGGACCGTTTCGTTGGCCTTGACGCTGTTGACGCGCAGGTTGCGCTTCTTGCTCGGATCGCCCACGCCCAGCGTCAGCACCGGCACGCCCTGTTCGAAGGCGTAGTCGGCGGCGATGAGCGGGTCCGAATCACGCACATTATTCTGGCCGTCGGTGATGACGATCACGGCACCGATCTGCTTGCCGGCGGCACTGTTGATCGCTTCGCGAATGGCGCGAGCGATGTCCGTGCGCTGGCCGGTCGGCTCGACGCCGATGCCCGCGAGGATTCTCGCATCCTCTTCGTGCCGCTTGATCTCTTCATCGCTGAGTTTTTCCTTTTCGCTCTCGCCGCTCTCGGCCAGACGCTCCCGCCGCTCGCGATCCGTCTCGACCGACTCAGCCACCCAGTACACGATTCCCGCCAGCGCGATCAGCACGATGCCGCCGATGAGCGGCTGAAGCTTTTTGTTCTTCAGCACGGCCGAGAGGAGCACGAGCATCGCGCCGATGGCGATGAAGGCGATGACCATCGGGGCCCAGTTTTCCAGGAAGAGATACTGGAAGAAAGAGGGCTGCTCGATCGGCCCGGTGATGGTCCCGCCGCCGTAGAGCGCCGCCCGCTTCTGGGGATCGCTCGGCGAATACGAGAGCACCTGCGTCGTCCCCAGTTTGCTGGAAAAGGTGATGAACTTGACATCGCCCTTCTCGCGCAGTTTGGTGAGAAAAGCGTACTGCTCGCGACGAAGGATTTCATTGATGAGTACCGCGCGGTTGGGAGGATCCGCCCGGACCGAGTCGATGGATGTGCCCAGGAAAGTCGCCACGCGCTGGGCGGCTTCATCATCGAGATAGCGATCCTGCGAGAGCATGGAAAGGGATTCATCGACGAGGACGAGGATGGTCGCCTGTCGCGTTTTATTTTCCGAGACTTTTATCGCCGGACCCAGAAGCACGATCGCCAGCACGACGATGACGAGGATGCGCACCGTCGCCAGGAAATACCGCACCTTGGGCGGGCAAACCGCCATCTCCCGGCGGTAGACCCAGAACACCAGATACGCCAGCAGCAACACCGCGCCGACAAACGCGAAGACACCCAGGCCCCCCAGGTAGTCGGACGCGGTCCAGACGAATTCCGTCGTCGCCCCGTCGGGGATGTTGTCGGCGTTGAAGCCCAGGAGTTGGAGGATCGTCTTATTCACGCAGGTCTCACTCTTTGATTCAGCCCCGCCCCGTTCGGGCAAGTGCTTCACGTTTCAACAGTCCGTCACACACCGGCCTTCCGGTCACTTCTTCGCGTCTTCCTTGCTTTCCTGTTTGCTTTCCTGCTTGCCTTCTTGCTTGCTGCCTTCTTTATTGTCTTCCGCCTTCTTCTCCTCTGCTTCGTCCACTTCCACTCTGATCTCGATATTGCCCGCGCCCTGCACTTCGATGCGAGCGCCGTTGCGGATGATCACCGCACGCTGCACGGGAGCAATGGGAACCGCCTGAATGCCGGGGACAGCAGGCACGGCGGCCGCGCCCTTCTCATCTTTCTTTTTCTCTTCGAGCTTCTCGTTGGTGGTCTTGTTGCCCTTCTCAGGCTTGGGCTCGACGAAAGGCTTAAGCGGCTCGGGCTGAGCGCCGGGCTTCATGCGGAAGGCCGTGACGCCCAGGTGGTTGACCAGCAGGAGCATGTTGCCGCGGACCATCGGCGACTGGGCGTTGGTGAGGCGCAAGGCGTCCTTGCCGCCGGGCATCGCCATCTCGATGCGCTGGCCGTCGGATTTGCGGTAGAAGCCGAGCGTCGCGATGTTGCTGTATCGCTTGGCGCCATTGGCCATGACCTGCGGCAGATCGGGCACCAGCGCGGGCATCAACTCGCCGCCGGCCGCGACCTTGAACGCCTGCACCTGGGCACCGACGCGCGGGCCCAGGTTCAACGAAGCCTTGACCTTGCCATTGCTCGTGTCGATCACCGAGATGAGTTGTTCGTTCGCCGCGCCGTATCCGATGGCGATCACTTCTCGACCGTCCGGCGTCGCGGCCGCGTCGTAAACGTAACGCCCCAGTTCCGCGCCGACGGACTGGGCGAGAATCTTGCCTGTTTTCAACTCAAAAACGAACAGGCCCTGGTTGAGCACCAGGCAGCGTTCGTCACTGAGCATGTCCACGCGGAAGTAGCTGGTGAAAATCTGCTGCTGGCCCAGGCCGCGCGTCTGCGTGAACCACAGCTTCCTGCCGGTGGGCACGTCGTACATCGTCACGCCTTCCTGATTGATCGACATCAGGCCATGCTTGGTATACGCGATGGGATGTTGCGGCTGACGGTTTTCAAACTTCACTCGGCCCAGGCGTTCACCGGTGAGTGAATCGCAGCAGATGACTTCGCTGCCGTTGTTGACGAACACGTAAACGATCCTGCCGAAGGCACCGACGCCGACGATGGAGTCATTCTGGAACTCGCTGATCCAGCGCGTCCTGCCGGTGTGCAGGTCAACGGCCCGGACCTGCTGCTGGCCGCGATCCTTGCCGACGCCGAACTCCGCGACGACATCGCCGCCGATGGCGACGGGGCCCATCGGGTTGGCGTAGGGGTAGTACGCGCCGCGGTTGCGCTGGTTGGTGGAATCGAGGGCCTCGACCTCCCAGAGCTTTTCGCCGGTGACCAGGCCGAACGCCATGATGCGGTCGGGGGAGAAGAGCAGGCCGATGTGTCCGCTGCGCTGGAGCTTGCCGTTGGGGAAGCTGTAGTTGTTGTACTGCACGAGTCGGCCGTTGGAGGTGGATGTGCCCGAGACATTGCCCTGCTTCATCGAGAGCGACCAGACCTGATCGCCGTCGTTCACATTGCGGGCGATCATGGTCGCGTTGCTGGTGTTGATCGTGACCAGATGGTTTTCGAGGAACTCGGAGTTGCTCGAGTCATCGGTATCGATGATGTATCGACCGCCCGAGGAACTATCGGCCCATGCCTGCTCCAGTGGAGCGACGGGCAGGCGACGATCGATGATGCCGGCCGCGGGATCGTCGATCTTGATCGACGCCAGCGCCTTGGCGGCGACATCGGCGGCGCGCACGGGGCCGGCCTCGGCGGGGAGCATCGCCTCGCCATGATCGCGCTGCAACCGCTGCCAGGCGAAGTAAGCCTGCCGCTGCCACTTGCGGTTCTCGTAGGCACGTGCCAACGCTTCGACACCGGCGGCGGCGTTGGCGCTGGTGCCGGACTCGGCCAGATCCTGGAGCACTTTCTCGGACCGCTCGAACTGCCCCGCGTTCCACAGGTGACGCGCTGCCTGGAGCATCGCATCGCGCTCGACGCTCGAACCGGGGAACATCCCGGCAATCGCCAGCAGCTTGTCCGCTTCACCGCCGCGGTTGTTCTTCAGGTCATTCACCGATGACAGCGCATCAGCCATGCGCTTGCGGGCGGCATCCAGCTCGCGCTGCTTCGGCTCCAGCTTCGCGGCCAGCTCGTCGAGCTTGACGAGCTCGCCCTGGTGATCCGCCAGCCACGCGGCAAGCTGCTTTTCGAGTTCTTCCAGTTTGCCGGCGGGGTTCTTCTTCTCGGCATCGATTGCCGCGCGGAGTTCGTCGCGCTGCTTGAAGGCCGGCGCGAGCTTGGCGGCGAGCTTGTCCCGCTCCTGTGCGACTTCACTCAAAGCACCGGCCAGCTTCGATACTTCCGCCGCCTGCGGCAGAGCCTTGCCCGGCTCGCTCAGCAGCTTCTCCAGCTTCGCCAGATCCAGATGCGGCTGAAGCAAGGTGCGGCCGCGGGCATCCAGCGCGGCGACGAACTCCGCGCCCTGCGTGCGGGCCAGGTCCTGAATCGCCGCCGAGGCCGCCAAGGCGACACGGGCATCGCGCCGGCCATCGGTCTCATCGACGAGCGCCAGAGCATCACCCGTGTCCTGCGCGGCCCGCAGGAGCAGATCGAGCCCCTGATCCAGTTGCTTCTGCTGAACGTGGTAGCGCCCGCGCGCCAGCCAGATGCGCACCTGCTGGTTCAAAGTAATGGCGACGACTTCCGCTTCTTCGTACAGAGCCAGGGCATCGGGCGGGTTTTTCGCCGTGCGTTCCAAGAGAGCCGCCATGAGTTTCTGGGCCGCTTCCTTGCGCGAGTCACCGGCAGAAAGCAGTTTGAAGGCGGCGCGCAGGTCTTCGAGGGCGGCGTCGTGTTTGCCTTCGACTTCATAAAGGAACGCGCGCTCGAGACGGGCGGTGCCGTTGTCTTTCTTCGCGATCAGCGCGGTGAGTTCGACGAGCTTGGCTTCGCCATCGACGAGCGAGTAGATGCGGTCCAGGCCCGCGGCGACCAGGTGCTTGCCGTCGGCGAAAAGGTTGCCGACCGGATCCTGATGCGACGACGCGACGCGCAGCTTGCCCACCGGTTCGAGCGAATCGGCATCGAAGCGGATGATCTCGTGCTTCACCGGCAGGTACACGCCCTGCGGCGTCAGGGCACCGCGGCCGAGCGAATCCTTCACCTGCGACTCCCGCTCCAGCTTGCCGCTGCTGATGCCGTAACGCCGCACCGCTTCGCGACCGGCGATGTACAGACTGTCGTTGATCACGCCCAGCACGTACGTCGCCTTGTTGCGCGGCGAGCGCCACACCAGCTTGCCCGTCGCCCGGTTGAGGCACTGAATCTCATCGGAATCGGATGCCGTCAGAATCAGTTTGTCGCCGCGCGGAATGATCACATCTTCATCGAAGCCCGACAGGTTCTGCATCATGCGCCGGCCGCCGAAGACGATCTGGTTGGACGAGTTCCCCTGGTCCACCGGCTCGGACCGCTTGTAGCGCACCGCCCAGAGCACATCGCCGGTGCCGGCATCGACGCTGAACACCACGCCGAAGCCGCTGGCCACATACGCCTCGCTGCCGACGATGGAGATACCGACGCTCGCCCAGCGGTTGAGCTCGCTCATCTCCGGGTTGCAGAGCGTGGTCTTGAAAACAACTTCGCCCGTGTCCTTCTTCAGGCCCACGAGCATCAACTCCTGATTAGAGATGACCGGCACCAGCAGGCGGTCGCCCACCGGCGTGGGCGCACCGAGGAAGCGGACATCAGCGCCGGCTTCATCTTCCTTCGGGAATCGCCACTTGATGCGCTTGCCTTTGCCCGCGTCGGACACATCCACAGCCGCGAGCGTCTCGATCATCGTCAGGCTCGACTGCTTGCCGTTGTTCCACATCATCATGCGCTGACCCATGCCGGTGTAGAGCTTGCCTTCGATGTGATAGAGCGTGTCATCGACGAGCGTCATCGCCTTGCCGGTGCGATCGCCGAACATCGCGATCTCTTCCTGCGTGGACGGCGCGTTGGGCTTCTGCTGGTTGCCGTAGTAGTAAAGGTTCTGCGGCCAAACCTTGGCACCGGCTTCGAGCTTGATCTTTTCCTGTTCGATCTTATCCACGAGCTTGCGCGTGGCCAGGTCGTACCAGCGCAGTTCGTTGTGCGTCTTCACGAACGCCGTCCCCCCGCGAAGAACGACCTGGGCGTTGGGCGTCCAGCCGCCCTTCTCCCATCGGCTGATGATCTCATTCCTGCTCTGCGGCTGCGTCTGCGGCGTGCCCATCATCTGTCCCCGGCTGACCAACTCGGGAACCCGGTAGGACTCGAACTGATACAGCGGCTGCTCCGTCCACAACCGATTCTTCTCCACCGGCTTGCCCGGCAGGCCCGCCATGATGCCGTCGCGGCCGGCCGAGCCCAGGGACATCGGCCAACCTTCAACCACTTCACTCGCCGCCAGGAGCGGAGCGCCGTTCTCCACCACATCGCGCACGGCTGCGACCAGCGACGCGGACACCGCTTCATTCGTCGCCAGCTTCTGAAGCTCATCCAGCGCGGCGCGTGCCGCCAGCGAATCACCGGCCTTCGCACAGGCCAGCGACAGGCGCACGAGCAGATCCGCCCGCGACATGGATGCATCCGGATGCACCCGCGTGGTCTTATCCAACAGGCGACGAGCGGCGACGAAGTCCCACTCATCCATATAGATGCAGGCCAGCCGATAGGCCGCGTCATCGCCGAGGCTGCTGATGAAGTATTGCCGAATGACTTTCGCGAGTTGGTCCTTTTCGTTGTCGGGGTTGATCTGGGCGAGGATCGCGCGGGCTTCGGAATCGGCGACGATGCGGTATTCGCTAAGGCCCTCGGCAGGCAGCGCAGCGACCTCCGCTTCGATCAGGTCGCGCACGGGGCGATAGAGCACCTGCGCACCAGGGCCCGGCGAAGGCTCCGCGTCCTTGGAAGCGGGCAGGCGATCGGTCAGACCGGTCTTCAGGTTGAGCACGTGCTGCCAGAGCACGCAAGCGTCGTGGAACCGGCCTTCATTGGCATACTCGCGGGCGCGGTCCAGCAGGTGGTCGATCTCCGGATCGCTGTCCAGGGCTGCGCCGGTGAGGAGCGCGTTCTGCTGTTCCTCGAGGGCCTGCTCGCGTCGCTTCAGAGCGACCTTGGCGGCAAGCATGCGTTCCTTGCGGGTGAGCTCGGCGAGTTTCAAATCGTAATCCGTCGTGCCTTTCTTCAGCTTCTCCAGTTCGCCCTTGAGCTTGGCGATGTCCTTTTCCAGTTCCTCGTCGATGACTTCTTTTTTCTCTTCACCCGCTTTGACGGGGGCGGCCTTGGCGGGCGCGGGGACGGTGCCGCCGGGGGCGATTTGAAGCTGGATGATCTGCCCGGCCTGGATCTGCACGGGCTTCACAGGCTTGGGCGCTTCCTTCTCGTCTTTCGCTTCCTGCGCGAAGGCGAAGAGCGCGGCGAGGGACACAGTCATCGCGGCGACACACGCGATGAAGCCTTGCGCGGAGCGGCGGGCGGAGGTTGTCTTGTTCATGGTGTCGCTCCTTGATCGGGACGGAGAGCGCTAAGCCGCAAGCGGCGGGGTCAGCGGCGGCGGCCGAAAGTCCAGGCGAGGAACTGCTCGACGCACAGGGCAAGCACCAGCACGATCAGCACCGTGCGCCAGAACTCGCTGCGAGCGCCGGTGGTGCCGGCGTTCAGTGAGGCCTGCCCGCTGACCAGTTTCACATTCGCATCACCCATGCGCTTTTTGAATTCCTCTTCATCCACCTTGGCGAGCTGGCCTTCATCGCTTTCGATATTCGCGGCAAAGAGCAAGGGGGCGGTCTGGTTGTCGCGCGTGGTCAGTTCGAGATTGTAGAAACCGGCGGATTTCACGGGGTAAATCACCACGTTGCGGCTGCCTTCCTCGACCGCCGGCGCAGGCTCGGGCTCGCCACCTGCGCGCAGGGGAATGATGCGGGCGTCGAGCATGAAACGGGCGGCATCGAGGTCGTAGCGGATGGGCATGCCCGCGATGATCGTGCCTTCACCCACCGTGTCCCGCGCCATGTGCTCGGCATACATCGCGACCATCGGCAGATAGCTGGCGATGCTGGGCCAGTCGTTCCAGTCGCCGTCCACCGGCGTGGCGACGAGCAGCACCCGGCCCTTGCCGTAGCCCTGCTCGACGAACGCGGGGGAGTTGTCCGCATCCTTGCTGAAGCGCATCGGCACGGAAACCTTGCCGGCCTTGAGTGCCTTTTCATCCACTAAAAGGTGCCACCAGCGGAACACCTTCACCGCGCCGATCAGCGGGCGAAGAAGCTCCTCGGCGAAACTGCCGATGACCGGGTGGTTGGCGTCCTCGATGTCGAGGTAGACCCAGGAACGCTCGGTCTCATCGCCACGCACCGCTTCGAGGCGGGCGGGCAGGAGCCCCGCGCCATCCTTATAGAGAGTCTGGTTGTAGATCGCGTCATCGACCTGATCGCCGAGGTAGAAGATCAGGCCGCCGCCGTTCTTGACCCACGTGTCCAGCGCGGTGTTGCGGTCATCGGTCACGCGATAGAGGTTGGCGAGGATGATCACCTGGAACCGGCTGATGTCCATCGCCTCGAACTGATTCTCCGTGACTTCCTCGACGGAGAAACCGAGACGAACGCGTTCGCTCGGGAGCAGGGCGCGGCTCAAGAAGTACGTCTCGCTCTTTTCCTTGTCGCTGTCGGGGGCGCCGTTGACGACGAGCACGGCGATGCCGTCGCGCACACGGGCGGCGAAGTGGCGGGTGTTGTCGGGCGGGAGCGGGTCGGCGGGCAGGGAGACGGTCACGGGCACGGAGCCGATCTCCTCGAACTTGAAGGACACGGGCACCGCCAGCGTTTCGCCGGGGGCGATGGATTCGATTCTCGTGCGCTGTTCGACGGATTCACCCGCGCCGAAGACGAGCTCGACATCGCCCGCGGTCAGGGAGCCGGAGTTGCGAACGAGGATGGAAAACTCCGCATCGACGCCACGAACGATGGCCTTGTTGCGGGCGACGATGCCGACGATGGCGAGGTTTTCGACAGCCTCGGCACCGACGTCAACGACCATGAACTCGCTGGTCTTTTCGCTCAGGCGTTTGATGATGCCTGCGACGTCCTGATCCTTGGACTTTTCGGCATCAGGCATGGGCCCTTCAAGGGCCCCTGCCGCGGGCGCCGCAGGCACGGGCGCCGCCGGCGGCGCGAGACTGCCCCAGTCACGCTTGCGCATGTCGGTGATGAGATAGACAATGCGGTTGCCCGGCCCGCTGGCTTCTTCGAAGCTTTTCTCAACCGCCAGCAACGCGGGGCCGAGGTTCGCGGTCATGTCCGAGGCCTTGAGTTCTTCGAGAGTCTGCACGAGATTCTCGACATTGTCCGACGCGAGTGATGCCCCGCTGAATACAGGCTTGTCCGGCTCACTGGTCAGACGCAGCGTGATCGTGTCGCGACTGCGTTCGCGGGACAGATCGCGTACGAACGTGACCAGCCCCTTCTTCATTTCATCGAACGTGATCTTGCCATCGGCCTGGAGCTGCATCGAAGGCGAGTCGTCGACAATCACAATGCGCTCGAAGTTCGAATCAGCAAGCATCGCCGACGCCAGACCCTGCGAACTGAAGAACGGCCGGGCCACGAGCAGCGCAATAAGCAGACACGCCAGGCAACGCAACAGCAGCAGGATGAGCTGCTCCATGCGCACGCGCCGGCGGTTGCGCTTGTCCGCCTCGATGAGAAAATCCATCGCGGCCCAGTCGATCACCTTGAACTTCCGCTTGGAAAGCAGGTGAATGATGATGGGCGAAGCGATCGCCAGCGCCCCCCAGAGCAGGGCGGGATTCACGGCGGAAATGCCTAACCAGTTGAACATCGTCTAATCACTCCACTTGCGGTGACTCGGGGTGCGCGGGGTGCGCGGGGTGCCACGGGTCATC
>JBBDXA010000124.1:0-2927 GCA_040902585.1 Phycisphaeraceae bacterium | reverse complement strand
GGTACCCGCCGTCTATTCACACGGGTCTGCTCGGCGGACCTCGCCGACCCGTGGCACCCGGGACCGAGCCGACCAGTAGCACCCAATCATCTTCGCCCTGTGCCGCGAACCGTGCGACCGCGAAACGCCAGGTAACTCGACAGTGCCGCGTCCAACGGCTCACTCGTATTCAAAAGCACGTGATCAATACCAGCCGTCGCGCACGCCCGGCGGACCTGGTGCAGGTAGCGCTCCACGATCTCCAGGTAACTCTTGCGCAGAGCCCGCGGCTCAGTCAACAATTCCATGTCCACTTCCAGGCCCTTGAACAGCGTGTTGTCCTGGAAAGGAAAATCGAGTTCGTGCTCGTGCATCACGTGGAACACCACCACTTCATGCCTGCGATGGCGGAAGTGCTGGAGCGTGGTCTTGAGCGTGGGGATATCCACGAAGAGATCGCTGACGAGTACGACGAGGCCGCGTTTGCCGATCTCTTCGGCGAGACCGCGGAAGACATCGCCGACGTCCGTCGTGTTGTCAGGCTCGGTGTGTTCCATCTCATGCACGAGCATTTTCAGGTGCGTCGGATGGCTGCTGGAAGGAAATTTCTTGCGGACCTTGGTGTCGAAGGTGATCAGGCCGATGGAGTCCTGCTGCTGCTGGGCGAGGTAGGCGAGGCAGGCCGCGGCCGTGCAGCCGTAGTCGAACTTGCTCCAGCCCGCTGAGTCGCCCGGCTGGCCCTTGCCGTAACGCATGGACTTGGACGCATCGAGGATGATGGTCATCTTCAGATTCGTCTCTTCTTCATATTCCTTGATGTAGTAGCGGTCGGTCTTGGACCAGACTTTCCAGTCGATGTGCTTGATCTCATCGCCGGGCACGTACTCGCGGTGCGAAGCGAACTCGACGGCGAAGCCGTGGTAAGGCGACTTGTGCTGCCCGGTGATAAAGCCTTCGACGACGAGCCTGGCGCGCAGGTCGAGCGAACGGATCTTGTCGAGTGTGTGCGGGTCGAGGAATTTGCGGCCGTCAGTTGTAGGCATGAAACGTACTCAACTGTTGCGGGAGCACCGTCCCGACAGGGCGGTGCTAATGGCGCTCATCCACCCACGACGTCGCGGCGAAGCGGGCAACAGGCATTCGTTTACTCTCAGCACCACCCTGTCGGGATGGTGCTCCCAGGAATCACTCCCATTTGGGCTGCGCAAACGCCTTGTTCGCATCCTTCGGCGCAGCGGCGGCTTTGTCGGTCACCGTCGCAAGCAGCTTGTCCACCACGCGATCGGAGTTGATGCCTTCGCTTTCAGCTGCGAAGTTGGTGATCACGCGATGCCTCAGCACCGGGTGCGCCACAGCCTTCACATCTTCCGTCGTCACGAACGTGCGCCCTTCCAGCGCCGCCTTCGCCTTGCCGCCAAGGAGCAGGTACTGCACACCGCGAGGGCCCGCGCCCCAGCTCACCCATTCCTTGATGAACTCAGGTGCCTCAGCCTCATGCACGCGCGTCGCGCGGATCAGGTTCAGCGCGTAGTTGATCACGTGCGGAGCCACCGGCACGCGGCGGACGATTTCCTGAAGCTGGATGATCTGCTCGCCCGTGAGCACCGCGTCGACCTTCGGATCGAAGTTGGCCGTGGTCGTCTCGGCGATGCGGTATTCCTCTTCGTAAGACGGGTAGCGGACGAACACCTTGAACATAAAGCGGTCCTGCTGCGCTTCGGGCAGCGGGTACGTGCCTTCCTGTTCGATCGGGTTCTGCGTGGCGAGCACGAAGAACGGCGGCTTGAGCTTGTGCTCCTTGCCGCCGATGGTCACTTTCTTTTCCTGCATCGCCTCGAGCATGGCGGCCTGCGTCTTGGGCGGCGTGCGGTTGATTTCGTCCGCGAGAATCACGTTCGCGAAGATCGGGCCCGAGAGGAAGCGGAAGTGACGCTCGCCCGTTTCCTTGTTCTCCTGGATCACTTCCGTGCCGGTGATGTCCGAAGGCATCAGGTCAGGCGTGAACTGGATGCGGTTGAAGTCCAGGTGCAGAGAGGAGGCGAGGGTCGAGACCATGAGAGTCTTGGCCAACCCCGGCACGCCTTCGAGCAGGCAGTGCCCGCGAGCGAAGATGGCGATGAGGAGCTGCTCGATGACATCGTCCTGACCGACGATGACTTTTCGAAGCTCGGCTTTGATCTTCTCGGCCGAGGCCTTGAGATTCTTCAAAGCTGCCAGATCATCCTGCGTCAGTTCGGCGCCGGGTGCGAGGGGAGCGGTGTCTTCGGATGGGGACATTAGGGTTCTCCGTAAATAGCTGAATAGACCAGAATTCTGATGATACCACGGGCCGCGCCTGACGCAGCAGGGGTTGCCGGGAAAAAAAGGCCGGCCGCACCCCTGTAACACGTTTGATCGGCGGGGGTTTCCGAAGTCGAGCCGAACGAATTTCAGGGCGGGCGTAACAGGCGCGCAACAACCGCGCGGCACAATCCTCCTTTCGGACGTCTGAGGGCTCCCGTGGTTCAATCGAAAGTCGTTCGTGAATACATAAGCTGTTCGCTGTGAACAGCGGCTTTATGGCCCGATCACCTCATTAAACTGAGTCGACGGTGAGCCTCATTGCTTTCGTAGTATCTGCGGAAATCGGACATGGCCTCCCCATCGAAAAATGCGAGTAATCTGCATTAAGAGGCATCACAGAATGAGTCGAGGGTCAACGCACAGCGCGTAGTGACTTAATGAGGACACCAATTTCGCCCACTTGTTGCAGTGCATCAAGGGCATCTTTTTCATGCTTAACCCTAACATTTAGATCACCAGCAACTGTTCCGGGTTGCTGATTTACCACAATTGGTGGACGGTAATTGGGGTCCCTCCTTAGTAGAACAACAGTTTCGAAGGAATGAGTTCGATGGTAAAGCAACCGCTTTTCTGTAAATATCGTTTTCGTCATCGTTGGCTCGGTC
>JBBDXA010000123.1:7705-28965 GCA_040902585.1 Phycisphaeraceae bacterium | reverse complement strand
CGGAGTCCTTCTTCTCCCGCCAGAATGACGTCACGCTCATCCTGTCCGACCTGCTCCCCGGTGAATACGAAATCACCACCTTCCATCACGACAGCGTGACCGATCACAACAACCTCGGCGTGCGCCTGACCGACATGACCGGCTCGCTCCAGGACCTGGGCATCACCATCGACCCGAGCAACAACACGACGGGCCTGAATGTCGAGACCGCCACCTTCCGCTTCTTCGCCGACGGAATCAACGACATCGTCATCCAGTTCTACGAACAGGCCGGCTCCACGCAGTCGGTCGTGCTCAACGGCTTCGCGCTGACGCTGGTCGGGCCCGCCGTCCCCGAGCCGGCGACGATGGTGCTGTGCCTCGCGGCAGCGGGCGCGCACCTGTCACGCCGACGGCGCAGGGCGGCCTGATCGTTTGACGGAGCCTTGTCACCAGCGCCGCGCTTGACGCCGCGGTTTCAGGTTTGTATAATGTTCGTATCTCGATCCCCAGCCGCGCAGACCCCTGCGCGGCTGTCTTCGCGCGCCTGCCTCAGGTGGAGCGAAGGCCTTGCCATCTAACGAGACCCGCTGTTGGCGTGTCTAGTAGACACGAGGTAGACACGGGGTAGCCATTTCACAAATATCTATGGAAACAAGACTTACGACAAAATGGCTACCAGGGGGTAGGGGTATGGTAGACATTTGTCTACCTCTGCCGCTTGCGGCTTCGCAGGCACTTCTCGTTCGCCCGGCTCGGCCCTGAAGGGCCCAGGCCTGCGGCCTTTCGAGTTCGGTCCTGTCCCCTGTACCCTGTCTCCTGACTCCTGACTCCCGTCTCCTGTCTCCTCCTCCTCGCCGCGTTCGATCGCTTCTGTTAGAGTCCGGCGTTCGACCGCATTCTGGAGTTGCCCGTGCCGATTGCCGTGATCTCCGACATTCACTCGAACCTGGAAGCGCTCACCACGGTGCTGGCGGATATCGACGCCCGCGGGATCGAGACAATCGTCTGTCTGGGCGACATCATCGGCTACGGGCCTGACCCGTGTGCCTGCCTGGACCTGGTCATCAAGCGGTGCAAGTGGGCCTTGATGGGCAACCATGACTTCGCGGTGCTGTATGAGCCGACGAGTTTCAACACCAGCGCCGAGACCAGCGCCTTTTGGACGCGTCGGCAGTTTGAGATCGAGAAGGATTCAGTCGTTCGCCGCAGGCGATGGGAGTATCTGGGCTCGCTGGCGATCCGGCATCAGGCGATGGGCGGGCTGTGCGTGCATGCCTCGCCGCGCCGGCCGATCAACGAGTACATTTTCCCCGATGACGTGATCACCGCGCCGACGAAGATGTCGCAGATCTTCGACAAGTTCGAGAAGCGATGTTTCGTCGGGCACACGCACGTGACGGGCGTGTTCACCTCGGAGCCTGACTTTTATCCGCCGGGCGAGATGGAAGGGCAGGCTTACCGGTTCCGTGACAGCGAGAAGTGCATCGTGAATCCGGGTTCGGTGGGGCAGCCGCGCGATCGCGACCCGCGGGCGAGCTATGCGATCGTGCATGATGACCGCGTGGAGTTCGTGCGCATCGAGTACGACGTGGAAACAGTGGTGAGCAAAATCAAGAGCAACCCGGACCTGAATGATTTCCTGGGTCTGCGGTTGATTGAAGGTCGGTAGTCCGTCTCACCCGCCCAATTCATCCTTCGCCTCTTCCAGCGTATCGCAGATGGTAAAGACCGAATCTAGACGCGTGACCTTGAAGAGGAACGCGACGTTGGGCTGACACTCCGCAAGCACGATGCGCCCGCGGACGGCCTGCACTTCCTGGAGAAATCCGACGAGCATCCCGATGAAGCCTGAGTCCATGAACTCGACCTCCGCCAGATCGAGGATGAACAGGCTCGCATTGCTGTAGCGGATGCGTTCCTGAAGCTCGGCGACGATCTCCTGCCCTTCGCCGAGGCTGAGCAGCGGCGTGACAACCGTGGCGACCGCGAGGCAACCCGTCTGATCGACATTGATGTTCTGTGCAAGCATGTGATTCGGCCTTTCCTGAATCCTCGGCAAGTTGCCTCCGCCGGGATTGATCGGGCAGCGATGGAGTGAACTTGGCGTGCCCGGGTGGGTTTGGGCGAAACAGGGCAAACGCCGGGTTGCCCGTTCGTCACAGGCGTCACAAGCGTGACGCAGAACGCCGAAATGAGCATTTGCATGTCATGCCTGACGCCGATCCAATGGGAGCATGGCTGTGATCTGTCTCTGGCTGATGGTGGCGGCGCTGGCGGTGAATCTGCCGGTGACGTGGTGGCTCATCGGCGCGGGTCGGCGCTGGGGACAACTCGATCAGCCCGGCGACGCAGCCTCGCACAAGCAGCACGGGCGCAGCGTGCCTTCCACCGGAGGCATCGGCATCTTCCTCACCCTCGCCGTGCCGCTGCTCATCGCGCTCGTCGCTGTGCATCTGTTCCCGCTCGATGCCTTCACCGGCTGGCTGGCGCCGCTGCGTGCCCATGTGCCCGGCCTTCGCGCCCACAGCGCGATGGGCTTTGCCATCCTCGCCGCCATGCTCGCGCTGCACATCATGGGCCTGATCGACGATCGCCGCCGCCTCGGGCCTTACTCCAAGCTGCTCGTGCAGGTGATCGTCGCGGCCGTGCTGGCGAGCGTGTTCGACCTGCGCGTGCTGCATCTATTAGATGCCTACGGTGCGCTGGGCACGGTCGCCAGCATCGCCATCAGCGTGATCTGGATCGTCACCATCATCAACGCCATCAACTTCCTGGACAACATGGATGGCCTGGCGGCAGGCGTGAGCGCTGTGATTGCGGCGATCTATCTCGCGGCCACACTCATTGGCGGTCAATGGTTCGTCGCGGCGCTGGCGGCGATGCTGCTCGGTGCGCTCGCTGCGTTTCTCGTCTTCAACTTCCCGCCCGCCAAGATCTTCATGGGCGACAGCGGCTCGCTCGTCGTCGGCCTCCTGCTTGCGGTCATCAGCGTGCGCACCACCTACTTCGCCCCGCAGGCGTCCGACCTTTCCGCAGGCGTCGGCGAACAGGGCCACTGGTACGGCCTGCTCATGCCGCTGATCATCATGGCCGTGCCGCTGTACGACATCACCAGCGTCACGCTCATCCGCCTGTCACAGGGACGGAGTCCGTTCTATCCGGACAATCAGCACTTCTCGCATCGCCTGGTGAAGAAGGGATTGAGCAAACGCACGGCTGTGATCGTGATCTGGCTCTGCACCCTGGCGACCGGACTCGGCGGCGTGATGCTCGGCCGCCTCGAAGGCTGGCAGGCGGCGCTCGTCGCGGGGCAGACGATTGCGGTGCTGGCGGTGCTCGCGCTGCTCGAGCGCACGAAGGCGTGAGCGGGGGGCGGTGGGTGCCATGGGCAAGCGAGGTCTGCCGAGTTTGCCCGTGTCGGACACCGGCGGTGCATCGCACGGGTAAGCTCGCCGACTCGCTTACCCATGGCACCCATTCCACGAATGCCACACGAACGTCATGTCACAGCCGGCTGAATCACTCAAGCCGAAAGATGAAAGGAATCCGCACCACATCCGCGACTGCCCGGCCATCCACCGTTGCGGGTTTGAACGTCGCCTTGCGCACCGCTTCGATCGCTGCATCGATCAATCGCTGGTGCGGCGGAGCCTTCACCACTTCCACGCGACCGACCTTGCCATCGGCGAAGACCTGCACATCGAGCACGACCATGCCCTGCTCCTTCAGGCGGCGCGAGAGCAGCGGATACGAAGGCTTGGGCAGGTTGGCGACATCAATGCCTTGCCGCACACCTGCCTCAGCCTGCGATGAAGGGGCGCTCGAATGCGTCACATCATTCACCGTCACTTCGATCTCCGGCAGCGGCGGCATGACGGGCGCGATCTGCGTTGCGACTGCTGCGTCCGCGCCTGTCGCACGCGGCAAGGTCGGCGCGACCGAAGCAATAAGCGAACGATTCGTCGGCGGCGAGGCGTCACCCGCAGGCGTGGCGAACGGCACGAGTGAAGGCGATGCGGCGGCGGCAGTCGTGGCCTCCGTTCGCTCCACCGGCGCGGGCTCCTGCACAGGCACCACCACGCCGGCTGCGAGCACCGGCGGCAGCGCAGGCGGCGCGGCTGGGTTCAACGAATCAATCACCTCACTCGCGCCCGACTGCGTGTTCGCCGCGCTCTTGGGTGCAGCGCCTTCCTTGGGCCCTGCGATCGCGCCTGTGGGCGGTACCGCATCAGGATGGATCGGCGCGTCCGGGTTCGCCTTCGTCGGCGTCGGCGGGGCGAAGGTCGTGGTGGAAAGGTCGATCTTCACGGTGACCATGCGCAGGTTCACCGCCTCAGCCGTCTCGCCTTGGCGCAGGGCGATTTCCGCAACTGTCAGGTCGCGATGGTGGAACGGAGTCTGCATCGCCCACCATGCGAGGGCCGCGTGGAGCGCGAGTGCCAGCAGCTGCGCGACGAACCACGCCAGAGGCAGCGGCGCAGGGCGGAATCGCACCGTTACGTGGCGAGCCACCTGTGCCGATGCGCTCGCATCGGCGCAGGGCTGCGCGTACTGGTGGGAGAAGGTGGTCACAACACTGAATCGTAAGGCTCATCGGTCCATCTCGCGGCGCGAGATGCCCACGGCGGAATCAGAACTTGAACTCGCCGCCGAGGATGAAGTTGCGTCCCGGCCCATTGACGCCCGAGCCGTGGACGCGGTAGTTTTCATCCGTGATATTGTCCACGCCGACGAAGAGGGTGAAATCTTTGCAGACCTTGACGCCGCCGCGGATGGACCAGATCACGTAACCGGGCGTGCCGCCTGCCGGGATGCGCTGGGTGTCGCTGACATCGCCGGGGGCAAGTTGATCCTGGTTGTCCGCGAGAGCGACGGTGGTTTCAATCCACCATTTCCGGTCCGGTTCGTCATATCGCAGGCCGATGAGTCCGGTCATCGGCTGCACGCGCGACAGCGGCCTGCGCATCAGGGAGGTCGGATCAGTCACGTTCAGGAACGTATCGACCTGGCCTTCCATCCAGGTGAAGTTTCCAAAGAGTGTGAAGTTGTCAAAGAAGATCCAGTAGGCTTCGAGCTCGACGCCGTGGACGTAGCCGTCGCCGGCGTTGACGGCGCGGACGATGGTTTCATCGGGTGTGCCGCCGGTGGTTGCGCCGGTGGGGCCGCGGACGATCATGTCGTCGATGATCGTGTAGAAGTACGACGCCTGTCCGCCGAAGGTCTCGTGCTTGACCTTCACGCCGGCTTCGAAGGTGATGTAGTGCTCCGGATCCAGGCCCAGCGCGGAGGATTCGAAGGTACCGCTGGCGGCGGAGCGCGAGGCGGAAAGGTCGGAGAGGTTCGGAGCGCGGAAGCCCTGCGACACGCCGCCGAAGAGATTGACGGTCTCCGGTACGACGTGGATCACGCCGCGCAGCGAGCCGACGAACGAGGTGTAATCATCTTCGAGCATCAGCGGCGTGCTGGTCCTGGGGTTCTTCGATGGATCGTGAACACGGTTGGCTTCAGCGCGGGCGTAGGTGAAGCGACCGCCGATGATCAGGTCGATGATTTCGTGTGGCTTGATGGTGTCCTGAATGTAGATGCCCAGCAGGTCGTACGACGCGTTGTCGCCGACGGGGCCTTGAATGCGCGGGGCGGTTTCGTTGCTGCGCCGTTCAGCGGAGTTGACGCTGTCGTGATAGAACTCGATGCCGTAGGCGAGGCGGCCGATGGGCGTTTCGGATTCCAGATTGAGGAAGAGGCCGAAGGTGTTCACATCGAACGACGCGATGCGATGGCTGCGGTTGGAGACGATGCGGTGTTCGCTTTCGTACTGGTGATGCCAGGAGACGCCTGCGCGAAGGGTATCGAAGAACGCGCCGGTGATATTGACGGCGTGAATCTGGGCGTAGAGCAGTTCGCGATCCTGATCCAGATCGCGCTGAAGATCGGAGCCGGTGCTCGTGCCTGCAAAAGGCACGGCGAAAACAGTCGAATGCGTGCGCGGCACATTGTTCTGCTGCACGCGCTGATAGGCGAGGACGAGGCGCGTGTCAGGATTGATGAACCATTCGCCCTTGGCGTCGCCCGCCCAGTCGTCGTAGCCGGTGTCGGGTTGATCGCCGCCGCCCGAGCGCAGGTCGCCGTACCATTTGCCGGTGGTGCCCAGGAGGAAGCCGAACTGTTCATCGATGGTGATGCTGGTCTCGCCTCGGATGGTGAAGGATTCTTCGGCGGAGGCGGCTCGGATGTAGACGTTGGTATTGACGTGGATGCCCGGGCCGTAGCCGATGGGGGATTTGGTGATGGCGTTGACGGTGCCGCCGATGGCGTCGGAGCCGTGGAGCACGGAGCTCGGGCCTTTCACCACTTCGAGTCTATCTATTGAATAGAGATCGACAGTGGCCCAGTATTGGTTGGGGCCTTCGCGGTTGGCGGAGTTGTTCAGGCGGATGCCATCGACGAGCATGAGGGTGCGAAAGCCGGTGAAGCCGCGGATGAAGGGCGAGCCCTGGCCGTGGCCGGTTTTCTGGACCATGACGCCGGGGACATATTGCAGGGCTTCGGGCAGGGTGCGGTAGCCGCGCTGGCGGATTTCGCGGTCGTTGATCTGGTTGGCCATGAAGGGGGAGCTAAAGACTTCCTCTTCGTAGCCGGAGGCGGTGATGATGATGGGGTTGACGACGATGAGGTCGCGGTCGTTGAGCTTCTTGAGGTCTTCATCGCTGACGATGGCGGGCGGCGGTGCTTCGGCGACGGCTTTGGGATCAGGATCGATGGCGAAGGCGGTTAACGGTGCCCACGCGATGATGACAATAAGTGCGAAATGAAAACAAACCGATCGCGCTGGCGGTGTGAACATCATCACCGTCTCCTGGATGAGAAGGGCTACATCGCGTCACGGGCGCATTTCACAACCATGCGCCGCTGCGACTGAAACTCAGGTAGAATTTTATCGCGCGGTTTCAGGGGCTGCTAAGTTTGCAGGGAGGCAGCGAAAAGTAATTCAGTTGCGATATCGCACGTGACAGGACTTGCAGCTCTTGCCGGCGAGGGTGTAGGCATCTTCCGCGAGCTTAAGGCTTGCATCCGAAGGATCGGACTTCAAAGTCTTGATCGCCGCACTGAGATTCGCGGCTTCATCCTCCGCCTGTTTCAGGCGGGCGAGAAAATCTTCGCCCTTCGCGGCCGCCTCTTTGGTCCGCGCCATTTCGCGATAGAGCTCGGCGAGCTGCATCGCTTCATGAGGCGGATCGATGTCCGGGCTGTTGGGCGGGACGATGAACTTCACCTTCTGACTCGCGCCCAGATGCTCCCATCGTTCGCCGACGATCACCATCGCCCCCGCCATCGCGGGGATGGGCGACTTCTCCGGCAGCGTCACCTTTTGCGAGAGTACTGCCGGCGCGGGCGTCTTGAAGTCGGCCACTGACTTGTATAGCCCGGGGTATTCGCTGCCCGTGCCCACCTGTTTCAGCCAGGCGGTCGCTCGCTCATTGCTCCAGCCTTCGTCAGTGATGACGCACACAGCCGCGGCCGCGGGACCGCGATGCTTGCCGTGATGACAATGCACGAAGACTTTGCCTTCGGTTTGCTTCATCGCCTGCGCGAGGAGCAAGGCTTTGTCATCAGGCACCTTGTCGTAGCCGATGGGCACGTGGATGTAGCGCATGCCGTGGGCCTTGGCGCGCTCGAGATCGGGCGTGGCACCGTCGACAGTGATGATCGTCTTCACGCCCAGGTCGGCAAGCTCCTTGAAGGCGACGTCACCTTCAGGCTGCGATCCGGAGTAGACGCGGCCGCTGAGCTGATGCAGGTTGTGAACTTTGTGGGTGTCGGTATGAACAGGTATCGCGGGCTTGGCGGGATCGTTCGAGAGCGGGGCGGGCTTGGTCTGGCAGGCGGTGATGATGAAGAGGAGAATCAACAGGCCGGCGGAAATGGAAAAGATTGATCGGGTGCTCATGATTCGGACCTCCTGGCAAGGGATGAGTGATGCAGCGTGTCGCGGTCACGCTCGCAGGTGAAAGAGGATAGCAGAGGAACCCACCCACGGGAGTGGGTGGGCTTTGCTGTCTCCTGTCCCCTGCCCCCTGCCTCCTGCTGCTTCTCCTATAATCCGCCGCGTGCTGACTCATCGCATCATTCCGTGTCTTGACGTGAAGGCCGGCCGCGTGGTCAAGGGCGTCAACTTCGTCGGCCTGCGCGACGCGGGTGATCCTGTGGACATCGCCCGCAAGTACGACGCGGAAGGCGCGGATGAACTCGTCTTCCTCGACATCACCGCCAGCCATGAAGATCGCAACATCATGTATGACGTTGTGCGCCAGGTGGCGGAGCAATGTTTCATGCCCTTCACCGTAGGCGGCGGGATTCGCACGATTGATGATGTGACCGCCCTCATTCAAGCGGGGGCGGAGAAGGTGAGTATCAACACCGCGGCGATCACCACGCCGGATATCGTGCGCCAGACAGCGCGAAGGTTCGGCAACTGCGCCACGGTGGTGAACATCGATCCCAAGCGCGTGCCCCGCGCCGAGTTCGAAGCGAGGCGTGCGGAGACGGCGAAGCGCGATGATGCCGTCGGCGAAGCAGCGAGGAGGAGTGAGGGCCAAGGGCCAGGGGCCAAGGGCCAGGGGAAAGAACCGAACAATCCGCAATCCGGAATCCGCGATCCGCAATCCCTTGGCCCTTGGCCCTTGGCCCTTGGCCCTTACGTTTTCGAAGTCCACACCCACGGCGGCCGCCACCCCATCGGCCTGGAAGCCGTCGCATGGGCCCGCATGGTCGTCGAACTGGGCGCGGGCGAGATCGTTCTCACCAGCATGGATGGCGATGGCACCAAGAACGGTTACGACCTGCCCATGACCAAGGCTGTTGCCGATGCGGTCGATGTCCCCGTCGTCGCCTCGGGCGGCTGCGGCAGTCCGGAGCACATCCGTCAGGTGCTGGCCGAGACCCGCGCTGATGCGGCCCTGGCGGCTTCGATTTTTCACTACGGCGAATACTCGATCGGCGAAACGAAGAAGTACCTTATGAGTCGCGGCGTGCCGGTGCGGATGGTGGAAGGCATCCGGTAACGCATCGGGTGCCACGGGTCGACGAGGCTTGGTGAGTAGACCCGTGCGATCAACCCAGTGTGAGCGAAGACGCGGCGCACGGGTCTTCGTCGCAGAGCCTCCTCGACCGGTGGCACCCAGTAAGAAGCCCCGAACGCAAGCGGCTGGAGTTGAAACATGACCGACGAATCCATGACCCGAGCCGATCACCTTTCCGAACATCGCTCGCTCGCAGCGACCCCGCTGAAGAAATATTTCGAAGCGGCGGTGCGACTCGAAGCGTCCGATCTGCTCCTGCGCGGCGGGCAGAAAGCGCGCGTGCGCCTGCGCGGCTCGCTGCGTTCACTCGATACGCCCGAACTGAACGCCCAGGAGTTCGAACGCGACATCGAAGCATCCATGAGCCCGATCCACTGGGATCAGTATGCAGCGCACGGCTCGATCGACATCGGCACCGACTTCCCCATGCCCGACGGCTCCTCGCATCGCTTCCGCGTCAACGTCTTCCGCACCCGCGGCCGCAGCGCTATCGCCGCCCGCCGGGTCAGCAACACCATCCTCAACTTCAAAGACCTCTACCTGCCCAAGGCCCTGGAAAAAGTGTGCGAGACGAACCAGGGCCTGGTCCTCATCGCAGGCGTCACCGGCAGCGGCAAGAGCACGACCATTGCCTCCATGCTTCAGCACATCAACGACAACCGCCCCTGCCACATCGTCACCATCGAAGACCCGATCGAATACCTCTTTCAGGATTCCAAAGCCCTCATCAACCAGCGCGAGATCGGCATCGATGTGCCTAACTTCGCCACCGGCCTCAAGGCGATCGTGCGCGAGAACCCTGATGTGATCCTCATCGGCGAAATGCGTGACCGTGAGACTTTTGAGGCGGCTCTTCAGGCAGCCGAGACCGGGCACCTGGTCTTTGGCACCATCCACGCCTCCAGCGCCTCGCAGGCCTTCGCCCGCATCTATGACCTGTTTCCCGCGGAGGAGCGCGACAACATCCGCAACATGCTCGCGTTTCAGATGGTGGCCTTTGTGTATCAGAAGCTGATGCCGACGTTGAAGGAGGACCTGGCGCGGGTGCCTGCGGTGGAGGTTCTGCTTCAGAGTCCGCCGACGCGCAAGTTCATCCTTGACGGGCGCGAGCATGAACTGGATGAAGTGATCAAGGATCACCGCAACGACGGGATGCAGACCTTCACGGACAGCCTGGTCGATCTGGTGGAGAAGCAACTGGTGCATCCGAAGATCGCCATCGCCAATTCGCCGAAGCCGGAAGAGGTGAAGATGCGGCTGCGGGGGATAACCTGAGGCGATGACGCAATGACGAATGTCGAATGAGAGAATGTCTAATGAATGCCCAATGACCAATGAATCAACGAAAAATGTCGGAACGGGTCGCACGAACAGTGAAGGTCCCTTCCGTCATTAGGCATTGGACATTGAGACATTCGACATTCATTAGACATTCTCTCATTCGACATTGGGCATTGTGCCTTGGCCCCTCGACGGTTCCGCATTCACCCCACCCCGCGCTTGCCCTTTGCCACCCCTTTGATTACTTTTCAAATAGCGTTTGGTGGGCTTTTCGCTTTCCTTTTTTGTCTTCTTTAATCGCCCATGATGCATTACATTTCCAGCGCCGAACACGCGATCCTGATGAGCGTCTACAAGCCGATCCTCTTTGCGGTCGCGCTGGGATTCTGGGGCAGGGTGGTGGGTTATTTGGATAAGGACCTGGCGCACTACTATCTGCCGCGGCGGATGTGGAACGGGATCCAGCTTGGCGCGGGGTTCGTCGCGTTCTTCCTCTGGCTGATGATCCCGTCGTTCTTCCTGGGGTTGTTCCTGGCGCTCATCATCACGCTCGGAACGATCGTCGCGTACGTCATGTTCCGCAACGGCAAGCTTCAGGAGAGCGAGCGCTGGACGTTTGATCCCAAGTCGTGGTTCAAGGAGAAGTACGCCGCGGCCCAGTACGCCGCCGCCCAGGCGGGCGCGCAGATCGCGTTCACGACCAAGGCCGGCGTGCGGCAGGATGTGCCGGCAGGCGACAAAAACCCGCTGGCGATCGCTCACGCCAAGATGGAAGAGCTGCTCACGTTCGCCCTGCCTCGCGGTGCCCAGCGCATCGACCTGATCGTCGGCGCCCAGAAGGCCACCGCCACCGCGATGGTGGACGGCGTCGTCTACAAGCTGCCTGAGATGGACAACAAGGTAGGTCTGGCTGTCGTGGACTATCTCAAGGGCATCGCCAAGCTCGACATCGAAGACCGCCGCAAGAAGCAGGTCGGCGAGCTTTACCTGGAGGAAGGCGAGAAGAAAAACTCGAACCTGCTGCGCCTGGTCACCATCGGCTCGACGCGGGAGATCAGCCTGTCGCTCTTCGTGAATCCGAACCGTCAGGTCGCGATGCGTCTTCAGGATCTGGGCCTGCTGCCGCAGCAGTTCAAGGCTTTGGAGCCGATCATCAAGAGCAAGGGCAAGGCAGTGCTCGTCACCTGCCCGCCCGGTCACGGCATGACCACGACGCTGTACGCCTGCATCAACATGCACGACCCGTACACGCAGAGCATCGTGACGCTGGAAGAGGATGTGGCATACGAGGTGGAAGGCGTGACGCACACGCGCCTGGAGCCTGGTGCCGATCCCGCGACTGCCGCCAAAGCGCTGGCGGCCCTGACGCGGCGCGATCCGACGGTGATCATGGTCGCGAAGCTGGCGGACGTGGCCTCGGCCAAGCTCGTCGCCGATACCGCCGGTGACATCCGCTACTACGCCGGCATGAAGGGTGAGGACACGTTCAGTCAGCTCAAGACCTGGATCAAGGCGGTGGGCGATATGAAAAAGGCGGCCGCGTCGCTGGGCGCGGTGATCGCGCCGCGTCTGGTGCGCAAGCTCTGCACCGCCTGCCGCGTGCCCTTCAAGCCGGACCCGGCCATGCTCCAGAAAATGAACCTGCCCGCGGACAAGGTCAGCCAGATGTACAAATCTTCGGGCAAGGTGATGGTGAACAACAAGGAAGAAGTCTGCCCGGACTGCATGGGGATGGGCTTCCGCGGCCGCACGGGCGTGTTCGAAGTGATGGTCCTCGATGATGAAGCCCGCAAGCTCATCGCCGAGGGCCAGCTCGATCAGCTTCGCGCCCACCTTCGCAAGCAGCGCATGCTCTGGCTCCAGGAGGCGGCCCTGATGAAGGTCGTCGAAGGCGTCACCGCGGTGGCGGAGATCAGCCGGGCGCTGGCGAAGGAAGGTGCCTAGAGGCATAGAGTCCTGAGTCCTGAGTCCTGCGTCCTTGGAACCAGACTCAAGACCCAGGACCCAGGACCCAGGACTCCGGACCCAGGACTCAAGACTCAGGACTGACTCCCATGATGCTCAATCTCGCCATCCTCGTTTACATCATTCTCCTCGCTTACTGGCTGGGCCTCGAAGGTCTGTTCAGTTCCATGATGCACCTGGGCGTGGTCATCGTGGCCGGGGCGCTGGCGTTCGCGTTCTGGGAGCCGATCTCCATCGGCATGCTCTCGGGCATGATGCCGCGCTTCGCCTCGGCGGTCGGCCTGGTCATGCCCTTCGTTCTCTTCCTCTTTCTTTTTCGACTCGCAGCCGACAAGTTCGTCCGTTCCAATCTGGAATTCGGAAACATGACCAACCTGATCGGCGGCGGAGCGCTGGGCATCTTCTCGGCCTTGCTCAGCGCCGGCATCTTCATGATCGCCATCAGTCGGCTCCCCGCATCGGAGGAGATCATGGGCATCAAGCCCTACAAGATCACCGAAGCCGGCGAACCGATCCTCGACCCCGAAGGCGGCAAGCTCTGGATCGGCGTCGATAGCATGGCGGCCGGCTTCTTCTCCTCGCTCTCGGGCGGATCGTTCTATCCCGCCAATGACATGCCCATGTCCAAGGTGCGGCCGAACCTCGTCCTCGCAGGTCACTACAACCGGCTTCGCCGCGATCCCAACAGTTCCACCGTCGCCAGCCCTGAAGCGGTGAAAATCTCCGCGTATCACGTTCACAACACGCCCGTCGAAGGCCTGCCGCAGGTCTTCGTCGACAACCTGCCCAAGTACGGCAAGCCTTCGATTTCAGACCAGATCGCCGATGACCAGCACAAGCTCGTGGTGATCGACACCGAGTGGAACAACGCCGCGGATTCGATGGTCTACGACGGCGGCGTGGCCCTGCGCGTCTACCCGACGCAGATGCTGCTGATCGCCTACGACGGCTCGGGCAGGCCGACGATCCATACGCCCATCGCGTTCTCCCGCATCGGCAACCATACCACGAAGGAACGGGAGTTCACCCCCGTCAGCGATTTCAAAGTCGTGGCCAAGGAACTGGGCAGCGCGAACTACTGGTTCGCTTGGATGTACCTCCTTCCGAAAGACAAGACCGAGCGATACCTCTACATTCGCGATCGCCGATTCGAACTGGAAAATGTCGAAGCGAAAAACAAGCCCGAGCAGCAGAAGGCGGAACTGGTCACAGCCCTGATCGGCCCGCGCATCTTCACACCCAAGACGGCGGTGGCGACGGGCGATCCCGACAATCCGGGCAACGGGACGGGCACGCCCACGGTCAGCACCAAGCAGGGCGGACGGTCCAATGTGAAGGCGGAAGACATTCAGCTCACGGCTGCGCTGCCCAAGAACATGAGTAAGAACAACGCCCCCTCGCTCTCGTTCACCGATAAGAACGAAGTGCGCTCCGGCGAAGCGGATGTGACGCCGTCCGGCCCGATCTCGCGGGCCCTGCTGGTGACCTCGATCGAAACGCCCGCGGGCAACGGCGTGGTCCGCGTGAAGCTCCAGACCGACCTGGCGCAGTCGCTCCTGGGCCAGAGCGTGGCGGCGGCCGGTGCCCTGAACATGCTCTTCCTGCGCGACAACATCGGCTCGGAAATCCCCCCCATCGCCTATGTCTGGGCGCAGGCTTCAGGCCCGATGCACATCTATGTCGAACCCAGCCGGCCGATCAACGCGGTCACCCTGCTGCCCTACCGCAAGATGGGAGCAGGTGATGAACTGTACGTCTACTTCTACGTGAAGAAGGGGGCACGCGTCCTCTCGATTAACGTCGGCTCGCTGCACAAGCAGGATGTGGACAATCTGGAAGTGCCCAAGGACTGAGAGAGTGTGAGCAGAGTGGGAGCACCATCCCGACAGGGTGGTGCTATTAGCGCCCGGACTTGAGTTGCGAATTCACCCGATAGAACATCGTGTCGCGACAGCACCACCCTGTCGGGATGCTGCTCCAGCCTTCCCCTTCGCGGAACACGGACGTTTCGCCATGACCCGCACCGCCCTTGAACTTGACACCATGTTAGACCGCCGGTCGGTCGACCTGCGCGATTGGCGCATCGTGGTCATGGGCCTGGGTAGGTTCGGCGGCGGCGTGGGCGTGACACGCTTCCTCGTCGCCCGCGGGGCGCAGGTGCTGGTCACCGATAAGGACAAGCCTGAAGACTTGAAGGACAGCATCGCGCAACTCGAAGGTCTTGAGATCGCGTATCGCCTGGGTGGGCACTTGATCGAAGACTTCACCGGCGCGGACCTGATCGTGGTGAACCCTGCCGTGAAGCCCGCGGGAAACGAATACCTCGCAGCCGCCCGCGCCGCGGGTGTGCCCGAGACCAGTGAAATCCGCCTGCTCACCCGCCTTCTGCCCAACCGCCTGCGCACCATCGGCATCACCGGCAGCGCGGGAAAGAGCACCACCACCGCGATGGTCGGGCACATCCTTCACCGCGCTCTGGTTTCCTCCCAGGTGCATGTCGGCGGTAACCTCGGCGGCTCCCTGCTCAACGAGCTCGACCGCATCGCCCCCGATGACTGGGTCGTCCTCGAACTCTCCAGCTTCATGCTCCAAGGCCTGCGCGAAGACAAATGGTCGCCCCACATCGCGCTCATCACCAACCTCGCGCCGAATCATCTCGACTGGCACGGCTCCTTCGAAGCCTATCGTGAGGCGAAGGCGGTGGTGCTGGCTTTTCAGGATGCAGATCAGGATGTGGCGCTGCTGGGGCCGGGCGTTGGCGATGCGTTCACACCTGTTGCGAGGCGAGTGATTCAAGTGCATGAAAGCGCCGCGGATGCGAAGGCGGTTCCGCCGCTGCTCATCCCCGGTTCGCACAACAGGCTCAACGCCGCGATGGCGATGGAAGTGTGTGCCGTCGCAGGCGTCGACCGCGAAGTCGCAACCGAAGCCCTCGCAGATTTCGCCGGCCTTCCGCATCGCCTTCAATTCGTTTGCGAACACAACGGCGTGCGCTTTTTCAACGACTCCAAGAGCACCACCCCCGAGTCCGCCCGCCTCGCGCTCGAGGTCTTCACGCCGGACACCGTCCACATCATCCTCGGCGGCCACGACAAGGGCAGCGATCTTTCGAAGCTCGCCGCCTTCGCCCGTCAGCATTGCCGGGGCATCTACACCCTCGGCGCGACCGGTCCCGCCATTGCCCGTGCTTCAAACGCCGCGCGCGGCTTCGCATCCGTCGTCGAATGCGAAACCCTCGACAACGCCCTGCGCGAATCCCTCTCCCGCGCCCGCGCGGGCGATGTCATTCTCCTTAGCCCCGCGTGCGCTTCCTGGGGCCAGTTCACCCACTTCGAACAGCGCGGCTCACGCTTTGTCGAAGCCGTGCTGATGTTCACGAGCGAAGTGGCGCGGTGAAGGCCGAAAACTCCAACTTCAAAGCTCCAAATCTCAAACAAGGTCCAATCAAACAGAAACGAACCTAAGCGCAAGGGCAGCAGGCGTTCATCGTCGGCATGTTCCCGGTTTCACCCTTTTGTTTTTGCTGGTTGAAGTTTTGTCTTTGAGATTTGTTTGAGATTTGGAGCTTATCACGTGGAGTTTATCCCAAAGCCGTCATCTTCCATATCGCCACGAGCATGAGTCCAATGAACGCGATGCGGATCGTGCGCACGGGGAGCTGGTGCGTGAGGATCGCGCCCAGGTGGCCGCCCAGCCAGCAGGTGGGGGCGACGAGCAGGGCCAGCGTCAGACTGACGCGCACGTCGAAGCCAAGCGTGGCCAGCGTAGCGTTCTTGTAGAGCGCGCCGACGAGGGCGCTGACGCAGATGACGGCTGAGCTGTTGGCGATGCAATTGCGCAGGGGAAGTCGCAGGAGCACTTGTTGCAGCGGCACGGCGATCGCTCCGCCGCCGACGCCTGTGAGTCCCGCGATCAGGCCCATCACCGCGCCGACCGCGGCGCTGCGCAGGGGCGAAACGCGCGGGTGGGCCGCATCCTCCGCCTTCTGGGCTGCGCCGCTGAGCCTTCGCACATTGACGTAAACCACATATATCAACAGCACCGCCAGGCATCGCCCCAGCCAGATCGCGCCGCTCGTGCCTTGAAAGAGATTGCTGAGCGACACGCCGACGATGACGAACACCATCGCGCTGGGCAGGATCCAGCGGATCGCCGGCAAATGCGTCGCTCCGGCCTTGTGATGTCGCACCGCGGCGGGAACGGAAACGGCGATGTTCGCGATCATCGCCGCCGCCTGGTAGATGTGCTGATTCAGGTTGGGCGTCGCGGCCCTGGCCTGCCCGAAGAGGATGACCAGGCCGGGGATGAGGATCACGCTCCCGCCCACGCCGAGCATGCCGCCGAGGGTGCCCGCGAGCAGGCCCAGCAGCAGGATTGTCGTGATGTTCAGGACGCTCAGGTCCAGGTCAGCCATGCGGCGGTTATACCAGAGAAACACCGGGGGCCGAGGCGTCGCAAGTGATCTATCATGTCGTGCGGAGGTACCGCATGAAATCCATCGCTGACGTTCGAACCGAGTACACGCTGGCCGGCCTCGATGAGAAGGATGTCGATCTCAATCCCATCGTGCAATTCGATCGATGGATGAATGATGCTCTCGCGGCCCACGTCTTCGAGCCGACAGCCGTGACGCTGGCAACCGCCACGCGCGATGGAACTCCCTCGGCCCGCATCGTGCTCCTGAAACATTACGACGACGCGGGTTTTTGCATCTTCACCAACTACCACAGCGCCAAGGGCATGGAACTGGCGGAGAATCCCAAGGCCTGCCTCGTGGCGTACTGGGGACCGCTGGAGCGGCAGGTGCGCATTTGCGGTTCGGTGATGAAGACGTCGCCGACGGAATCGGATGCCTACTTCGCCCGCCGTCCGCGCGGCAGCCAGCTCGGCGCATGGGTCAGCGAACAGAGTCGCCCGATCGCCGATCGTGATGTGCTGTCAACGCAGCTTGATGCCGCGACGGCGCGGTTCAACGATCAACCTGTGACGCGCCCGCCGCACTGGGGCGGTTATCGCCTTGCGCCCAGCACGATCGAATTCTGGCAGGGCCGCAAGAACCGCCTGCACGACCGATTGCAATATGTGAAACAGGGAGGCGAGTGGAAAATCGAACGCCTCGCGCCATGATGAAAGAACCACACCCCGTTTAGCGGTAGCACCGACAGGTGCACCCGCGAACGCCCACGATTCACCCCTCCCGCCGCGACTTCAACACCACCGTCCCCACCAGCAGCAGCGCGATCACCGCCCCCGCCACGATGAGCAGATTCCGAAGCACCGGCGAACCCGTCGCCGGATCAAGGACTCGCGACGGCACCCCCGTCTGCGCACCCGTCGCCGTGACAACGTGCAAAGCGGCACCATCAGCCGAGTCACCTTTCATCATCGCCGTGACATCACCTGTGCCGGCCGCGCTGGTCAATTCCTGATTCTGCTGCGTCACCGCGGCCGCGGTCGTCAGAATCGGTTTCGCATCGGCGAGCGTGAAGCTGCCTTCGATCGCGCCGTCCCATTCCACCGGCATCAGCACATCCCAGCCCGGGTTGTCGTTCTTGATCTGGCACGAGCACCGACCCACCAGGAAAATGCTCGCATCCTCGATGTACCGAGGCTCGATCAGATCACCAACAAGCGGAGGCAACACGCGCCCGAGCCCGAAAAAGGCAAACGCCATCGGCTTGGAGCGATCGGTCAGCTTCGGGTCCCAGCCTTCGAGCATGCGAAGCAGCATCGCTTCACCCGCAGCCTCGCGCGACAGGCGCAACACTTCAAACGCGATGCGCAGGCGCGGGCCGCGCGAGGGGTCGAAAAATTTCTTGTCGTCTTCGCCGATCGTCGGCAGCACGAGCTCCTTCTCCAGCCGGGTCAGCTCCTTGGTGAGCAACGCGGCCGCGGCATCATCCTGTGCCTTGTCGCCTGACTCGATGAGCAGCCAGACCGCGCTCTGGCCTTCGAGAATGCCTTTGGCGATCCTGCGCCGCGTCGGCGAGTCAGCGATCTGCTGCATCATCTCTTTCGTCAGCAGCCCTGAAAAGGCGGGCGGATCGTCCGCATGTGAATGGGGGAACTGCACCACCAGCCAGGGATGTTGCGCGGGTTTCAATTTCGCGTAGGCCGCCTTCGCTTTGTCGGGCATCGGCTGACTGACATCCATCACCTCGATGAAGAAACTGTCGAGTTGCTTGTCCCTGCCGACGACCTGTTGGCGCAGGTCGGCGATCCACTGTGATTGCTCTGCGGTCAAAGGCTGATCGTGAAAAACCCACACCTCGTAGGCGTCGGCAGGCCAGTTCTCCAGGGCGTAGCGGAAGACGGGCACGTTGCAGGCGCGGGCACTCGCAGCGCCGGCGAGGATGAGCAGGATGGTGAACAAGTGTCGCATGGCGAGTCTTATTGTAGGGGAACGATCGAGAGCACCATAATCTCAGATGCCGAATTCCTCGAGCACATCCTCCCACTTGTCCTGGGCCTTGAGAATATGTTCGATCGCTTCGCGGGCAGCCCCTTTGCCGCCGGGGGTCTGCGTGACGAAGTCGGCGATGGATCGCACTTCCGCCGCCGCGTCAGCCGGGGCGATCTTGTAACCGCAGCGGAGCATGGCCGGCAGATCGGGAATGTCATCGCCCATGAATGCGGTCTCGCTCATCTCGACGCCCGCCTGCTGGCAGAGCGTTTCGAGTCCGATCGCTTTGTTCTTGGAGCCCTGCATGAGCAGGTCGATGCCCAGTTCATCCATGCGCAGCGTGACGCACTGGCTGGAGCGTCCGGTGAGGATGCCGATCTTGATGCCCAGGCGCATGGCCGCCCGCATGGCGAAGCCGTCGCGCACGTGGAAGGATTTCGTCTCGGTGCCGTGGTCATCGAACTGAATCGCGCCATCGGTGAGGACGCCGTCGACGTCGAAGATGAGGAAGGAGATGGAGCGTGGGGAGGGCATGTGTAAGAAGTGTATCGGAGAGGCGACGCGAGATGGGGTGCGGTGCGGTGTATTCTTCGCGCGCCGATGCTTGGCTAGAACCGCAGCTTGTTCGGGGCGACCAAACGCAGATGGCGGTCCGATTGGACGATCGTCGCGACGGCGAGCTGCATCGGCTCGCTGCTATGAAGCAGCGGTATCACTTCCTGTTGGAAACGAATCGCTTCATCCGCAAACCCGGGAACGCCGGCAATACCGCTCCAGAGGAAATCTAGTGCGAGGTCGCTCACGGGGCGGTCCACGCCTTCGCCATCCAGCGTGAGGATGTACTGCGGCGACTTTGCGACGCCGCCCCTCTCCAAATGTTGAACAACGGCGAATATGTTCGTGCAACGGCCAAGCATCTCGCAGTCGTATTCGACCGTGCCACGGCCGAAGTGCATATGCCACCATCCGTCGTCCGGGGACCGCGCCACGACGTAGCCGTAGTCCAAAGTGTCATCGTCCCAAACCATTGATGTGCGGGGGGCGGATTCTTCCGCGGCAGGATCAGCATGATTGCCCGAGCGGTCCCAACACGCGGTCGAGGGTCCGTCGCTGCTCGTCAAGGTCATCATGCGTCAACGTGCCCTCGGTCACCTCGTGACGCTGAAGCAGTGCCGCCAACTCCAAACGATCAACCTCAAGCGCCGCCGCCAACTCCGGCCGCGACAGCTTGCCTTGCCGATACGCATGGACCAACAACGACTCCTTCGCGGCCCGACCCAAGTCGCCGAGCCCCTGCCGCAGGTGCCGTTCAAGGTCGGCCGGAATGTCGATCGTAATCGTCATCGCTTTCATTATAGACTCGGCCTTACCCCTCAATCACCTTCAGCGCCATCAAATCCTGCACATCAATCAGCCCCACCGGCCTGCCCTCCTGATCCACCACCGGCACCTCATCAATCCGAAACTCGCGCACCATCTGCACGGCATCACGCACCAGCGATTCCGTCGTCAGCTTGCGCGGGCTCGCGGTCATGATGTCGCCCACGCGAAGCAGTGAGAGTTTGCCTTCGTGTTCGATGAAAAGCCTGCGCAGGTCGCCATCCGTGAAGATGCCTGCGAGTTTGCCTGCCGCATCCACCACGAGCAGCGCGCCGGGCCTGCGTCCGCCGGTGGTCGCGGCCTTCTGCTTCGCTTCCGCGAGGGCATCGCGCACGGTCATGTCCGCCTTCAGCAGCGGGAGGTTGATGCCGACTTTCCATCGCATCGCCTGTGCGACGGGTGTGAGTTGCCTGCCCAGGCCGCCGCCGGGGTGGACTTTGCGGAAGTCATCGACGCCGAAGTTTCGACGCCTGCTGACGCACAAGGCCAGGGCATCGCCCATCGCGAGCATGGCCGTGGTGCTGGCCGTCGGCGCAAGGTTCATCGGACAGGCTTCGGTCACATCGCCGATGGAGAGCGTCTCGGTGCAGAGGCGGGCCAGGTCGCTTTCTTCTTTGCCGACGATGGCGAGGGTGGGCACGCCATCCTGTTTGAGGATGGTGGCGAGGGCGACGACTTCCTCGGTGTTGCCGCCGAAGGAGAGGAGGATGACGACATCGTTGCGGTTGACGCGTCCGAGATCGCCATGCATCGCCTCGGTCGGATGAAGAAAATGACTGGGCGTGCCGGTGGAGGCGAAGGTGGCGGAGATTTTGTGGCCGATGAGGCCGGACTTGCCCAGGCCGGAGACGATTGTCGAGCCGTGCCGCGGCGGGGTAGTGGCGGTGAAGATGAGTTCGGCTGCGCGGTGAAACGAAGGGCCGATGGGGATTCGGCTGACCGCGTCGGCCTCGGCGGTGAACACCTGCCGGGCGAAGGCGGCCTCGGCGGCGGCGTCGCTTTCTATCTTGTCTGAATGTTGCGTGTGCTGGGTCATTGCCGATAACCTGTGAGAATAACCGATGGGTGTGGGGTTTGGGGTATAGGGTATGGGGTTGGGATCAGGTACGCATGCCTTCGATCCATCCACTACACCCTACACCCCCAACCCCCCCCCCCCGTTGCATACC
>JBBDXA010000123.1:0-7695 GCA_040902585.1 Phycisphaeraceae bacterium | reverse complement strand
CAACCCCAAAAACCCCACACCCCAGTTCCTTCCCTCCGCGAAAGGAATCGCGATCGTGCAAAGCGCCCCCTTGGATGACTACCGCGTCGAACTCGATGACTACTCGGGCCCGCTCGACCTGCTGCTCTTCCTCGTGAAGAAGAACGAGGTCGATCTGCACGATATCCCCGTCGCCCTGCTCACCGAGCAGTACCTTCAGCACCTGCGCGAGATCGAGAAATTTGACATCAACCTCGCCAGCGAATTCCTGGTGATGGCCGCGACGCTGCTGGAAATCAAGAGCCAGCTCATTGCCCCCAAGGCTCCGACGACGAACGAAAACGGCGAGGAAATCGAGGCGACGGATGCGTTGAACCCGATTGACCCGCGATTCGAACTGGTGCAGCAATTGTTGGCGTACAAGCGGATCAAGGATGCGGCCAACGAGCTGCGCGATCGGCAGGAGACGTGGGAGGCGCGGTATGCCCATCGGCCGGCCAGGAGCGCTAAGCCGCAAGCGGCTCAAGAGGATGAAGATGCTGACGCTGCGCCGGTGGAGATTGATATTGAAGATGTGAGCATCACGGACCTGTGCGAAGCCTTCGCGCGGATATTGGAGTCGATCGGGCAGACGCGGGCCGATCACGAAGTCTTTTACGATGACACGCCGATCTCGCTGCATGCGGAGGATATTTACGATCGCCTGAAGCGCGAAGGGCCCATGACGTTGCAGGCGGTGTTCGTCGGCAGGGCCCGCAAGAGCGAACTGATCGGCCTGTTCCTGGCCACGCTCGAACTGGTCAAGGAGAAACGCATCAAGGTCGTGCAGAACCGCATCGCCGGTGAAATCAGTCTGGAAGTGCGGCCCAAGGATGAACAACACAGCAGCGCGGATGACAAGGCAGTCGATTGGCGCGATCCAGAGACGGGCGAAGTCCAGTACGAATGGCCCAGCGAAAAGGCCCGTGAGCGCGCAGCCAAGCGCGCCAGCAGGCGTATCGCTAGGGCGATGGGCAAGCACAAGGGCGAGGACGACGGTGAGGACGCGTACATTGAGATCAAGCGTGAGACGCTCGATGACATGCTTCAGAAGCAGGGCCAAGGGGAGAGGGCCAAGGGCCAGGGGGAAGAGCGGAGCGGCGATGAACAGGGTTCAGCGGGGGCGGAGGCGGAGGCGGTGCCTTCTCCGGTGGAGCAGGAGCCGCCGCCGCCTGAATCACCGACTTGACTGGTGACCCAAGGCTGGCAGGATGCCGGCCATGAAGCTCCAGGGATGGACACACACGAAGCGACGCTTGAGGCGTCGAGCGCGGTGGCTGTCGCTGTGGAAGGTGAACCTGAAGGCGAAAACGATGTGCCATGCCACAAGGTCGAGCCACAGCCTTCGCTGCTGGAAACGGTGGTGATGCCCCTTGTCAGCCGGTTCTTCGCGCTCGGCCGGCGGCGTGAAGTTTCCGCGTCGGCTGTTCGCGAGACGGTGAGAAATGAGCAAAAACAGGCGAAAAACCAACCTCTCAACGGCGCTCAGTCAGACGTGAACGCCGTTCACCTTGGCGCGAGCGCTGTTCACTGTTCTGCGATTCCCCTCGAAGACCCTCAAAGCCTCGACTCGCGTATCAGCGAGGTGAAGTTTGAATCGCCTCATCCTTCCGCTTCCGCCGGTTCAACCGCGAGTGATGATGCCTTCGGTGAACAGGGTTCGCGTGGTGAGGTCACACCTGACGCAGTCAGCAGCGGGGCGACGCCTGTAAACACGTCACGTTCCGAAACCTCAGCGGCCGGGCCCTACCCCGACGGCTCGGCGGACCTCGCCATCGGGCTTGAACCCCAGCCTGATCCGAAGACCACGCGCTGGCCCTGGACGCTGCTTGTCGGTCTGAAGCTGATCATCATCAGCGAGATCTTTCTCTTTATAGATGTGGCCCTTCGCGGCGGGCTCGTGGTCGGGCACAACGCGACGGTTCAGGACATCCCCTGGCCGCAAGGCGTATTCGCCGAGGTCGCGCGTGTGTTCTCCGCCAACATGACGCCGATCTGCTGGATCGGTTACCTCCTGATCTTCGATGGCCTGCTCGTCCTGCTGGCGCGACGGCAAAGAAACCCGGCGATTGCCTCCCTTCGCGCCCGGCCGAATCGGTTCATCGTCGCCTGGCTGGCGAGCGTGCCCACCTGGTGCTTCTTCGATTGGATCAACTTCGCCTACATCGATGCCTGGCGATACCACGGGTTGCCCGATGACGGACTCACGCGCATCGGGGGTTACTTCATCGCCTTCGCCGCCATCACGCCAGGTATGCTGCTCGCCGCCCAGGCCCTGCTTGCGATGGGCTGGCGTCGACTCACGATTCGCGATGCGAAGGTCAACGGTTGGTTCCCCTGGGCTGTCGTGATGTGTACGCACGCGATCCTGGCGGGCGTGATCCTTCTATTGATGGCGGGCGATGAGGGACCACCCGCAGCCCTGAGCATTCGCTCGACGATGGCGATGCTGCTTTGGCCGGGACTGGCGATAGCGGTGATCACGCGGAGTCTCTCGGCCACGTGCTTCGCCCTGGGCATCGGGTGGACAGCCTGGTCGATCCTCGTGCAGGACCCGCTGTCGTGCATGGCGCTGTGGGTGGGCGTGATCTTCCTGCTGGACCCGCTTTGTTACTGGATGCGCGGGCCGAGCATGATCGGCGACTGGAAAGCCGGCCGCTGGGGCCGCTTCCTCGCCCTGATGGCGGGCGGCGCCTTGTGTGGCTTGTTATGGGAGTTCTGGAACTACTGGGCCCTGGCGAAGTGGACCTACCATCTGCCCTTCCTGGGCGCAACTGAATCGTTCCGATATTTCGAGATGCCGTGGCTTGGTTTTCTGGGATTCCTCCCCTTTGCCATCGAATGCTGGGTGGCGGTGAACTTCGCCGCGGCGCTGCTGGATCGGCTGGGCCTGCGGTCGGCGGAGCCATTGGCGGAAGACCACGCGATTTAGCGGACTCAGAACCCTGATTCAGCCAATTCCCCATGCTTGAGACGGGGAAAATGTTGTAAGATTATATTTTGCGGATGTTTACGATCCAATTTTAGTCCGGCATTCAAATGCCGATGCCCGCAGAAGTGGAGTGCCTTAAACATGGGCAAAGTGCCGTCTAAAGGGGATTGTCAGTACCCTGTGATCGGTGTTCAGAGCGGGTCGTTGGGTGATTTGGCCTGAAATTGGCGGGTTTCCCCCGCAAGATTGTCAAGAAATAATTGGGGAAGCGGTGATGCGATGCTCGATACATGCACTGGTCAGAGGAATCGGATGGATTCGCCAGTACGCTAATGTTATCCACACGATTCGTGAATCGGTACTTGACAATTGACCCGGCATTTGGAGAATGCCGCCCAATATGGTTCCGACCAGTGTCTTTCATGGATGATTCCTCCGCTGGTCAGTTTTGAGGCACTCATGCCTGGTTCCACAGCAAACGGCATGAGAAAAAATGAGGCAGAGTCCGCGTGATGGTCGATGCACAAAGCCACACGGTTCGAGTTCTCAGTTTCCCTTTGATGAAAGTTAATAAACTTCGACACTGTGTTGGTGTCGAAAGTCCTGACCATGTCGGTCGGGCCGCGTGGGGTTGGCCATCTATGTGGATGGTGCAGGGGTGACCCCCACCGAAGAGTGGTTCCTGTTTAAGGAGTTGGTCCATGAATCGATGCAAGCTTGTCCTAGCCTTGGGCGGCAGCCTGCTGATGGGCCTCGCCGGTGCGGTCCGAGCCGATACCAGCGATGCCGATCTGCGAGCGGAAGTTCAGCGTCTGAACAACCGCCTGGCTGAAGTCGAAGGCAAACAGAACGCCAATTGGCTCAACGAGCGGCGTGCTGAAGAAATCAAGGGTCTGATCCGTGACGTGATCAACGACGCGGACACCCGCGCCAGCCTGCTGGCCGACGGCGCTACCGCCGGCCACGACGGCAACTTCTTCGTTGGCAGCGCCGATGGCGCCAATGTCATGAAGATCTGGGGTCAAATCCAGTTCCGCTACCTGTTCAACATCGAGAACGCCAACGCGGGCGACAAGGAAGACGAAGGGTTCGACGTCCGTCGCGCCAAGATCGGCTTCTCCGGCCACGTCACGGCTGGTCGCGTGTGGGATTACGAAGTGGTCCTCAGCATCGCGGCTGGCGGCGGCGCGTTCTTCCAGGACGTGCGGGTCGGCACCGAACTGGCTGAAGGCCTTCGGGTCGATGTCGGTCTCTTCAAGCTGCCCTTCACCCGTGAAGAACTGATGAGCTCCAAGTACACCACCGGCGTCGAACGCTCGTACTTCAACGAGTTCTTCACCGGCAACCGTGCCGAGCAGATTCAGGTCACCTACACCGCTGAAATGTTCAAGGTCCGTGGCTCGATCAGCGACGGCATGAACAGCTTCCAGAGCCCCGTTGGCACCGACCTGACGGAAATCGCCCTCACCGGTCGCGTCGATGTCAAGCTCATGGGTACCTGGGAACAGGGTGACGACTTCATCGCCTGGACGGGCGAAGGCACCAGCGTCCTCGTCGGTGCAGCCATTCACTTTGAAACCAGCGACGGTGCCAATGGTGCCGGTGCCGGTAACTACCTGTCCTGGACCGTGGATGCCTCAGGCGAATTCGCCAACATCGGTATCTACGCAGCTATCGCGGGTGGTCACATCATCAACGGTGGTCCGGGTGCGAGTGTCGACGCCATCGGCATCACCGTCGAAGTGAACTACAACATCAATGACCAGTGGGTTCCTTTCCTCCGCTACGATATGGTCAACGATGACATCCTCGGTACCAGCACCGATCACTTCATCACGGCCGGTATCAACTACTACTTCGCCAAGCACAACGCGAAGTTCACCCTCGACGTCGTCTGGTTTGTCCAGGGCGGCGGCGCGGTGGCAGCCGGTCCGGAAAACGGCGGCGGCCTCGGCACGGGCGACGGCTTCTCGGGCGGTGGCACCGGCGGCGGCGTGAGCTTCGGCGGCGTTCCCTTTGCCGGCACGCCCGGCGATATTCACGCCAAGGACAACGTCGTGATTCGCGCTCAGTTCCAGCTTCTGTTCTAAAATCTGAATAACCCCGGTCCGTCGCCTACCGGCGGCGGACTGATTCGACCGGCCGATTCTCCCCTGGGATCGGCCGGTTGTTTTTTTTGGGGTCCTGAGTCCTAAGTCCTGAGTCATGGGTCGTTCTCGACCGGCGCTGCAAGGCAAGCTAATCTGCTCCACCATGCTTGACCTCACCGCCCAACCGCCCCATCCGCTCGTGGCCGCGTCCATCCTCTCCGCCGACTTCGGAGCCATGGCCCTCGACTGCACCGATGTGCTTTCCAAAGGCGCGGACCTGCTGCACATCGATGTCATGGACGGCCATTTCGTTCCCAACCTCACCATGGGCGCGGACATGATCCGTGGCCTACGCAAGCACTTCCCCGACACCTACCTCGACGTCCACCTGATGGTCGAGCACCCCGGCGACTACGTCGAGGCCTTCGCCAAAGCCGGCGCGAACCTGTTTTCATTTCACCTGGAAGTCACGCGCCCGGCAATGCCGCTTCAAGCGGCATTGCCTGCGGCCCAACCCGCCCGTGCGGGACTTGTCGATGCCTTCGCCCTGATCGATCGCATTCACGCGGCAGGCATGCACGCAGGCATGGTGGTTAACCCGCCCACCGCGCCGCACGGGCTTGAGCCGTACCTTTCGAAGCTGGAACTGGTGCTGGTGATGAGTGTGAACCCCGGCCGCAGCGGGCAGGCGTTCATGCCCCAGGTTCTGGAGAAAACCCGCTGGGCCCGCGAGAAGGGCGGCCGGCGCCTGCGCGTGGAGATGGACGGCGGCCTGAACCCGCAGACTTCCAAGGAAGCGGTCGCGGCTGGCGCGGATGTGCTCGTTACCGCCTCAGCGTTGTTCGGGGCGACCGACCGCGGCGAAGTGATTCGCCTGCTGCACGAAGCGTGAGACGCTTCCGATTCCCCTCCCTCCCAGGGAGGGGAGTTAGCCGTTCGCCCGACCCTCCCCTAACCCCTCCCTGGGAGGGAGGGGAGTTAGAGGCCGTTCCAGTTGTGCTTCACGTTTGACCGATACGCAACGCTGTCATACGATCCTGTGTTCGTCAGACTGTATTGGCCTGTAGTTCAATTGGTAGAACATCTGACTCTGGATCAGAGGGTTGTAGGTTCGAGTCCTACCAGGCCAGTTTCCTTTCTTCGCGGTGCTGCTCTTCTTTCGTCCCATAACTCCCGTCGCGGCCAGTCTTCTTCCCTTGGCCCTTGGCGCTTCTCGCTAGGCCCCACCCATTCTCTATTAAGTCGCGCGCCGGCTTTCCCGATTGTCAAAGTAGGCAATTTGGGCGAAATGCGCCGGAGGTCCGGTTTGGGTAGTCGGGGACCGGGGGACCAGGGAACCGGGGGACCGGGGGGACCGGGAATCGGTCAACCCCGTGTCGGCATCGTTCCGCATCGCCCTTTACCGCGTGAGGTGTGGACATGAGCTCAGACAATGGTGACAGTCAGGTCGAGTTGCAGACGAAGCAGGTCTTCACGACCGGCGAGGCAGCCTCCATCTGCAAAGTCTCGCAGCAGACCATCATCCGCTGTTTCGATTCAGGGCGTCTCAAGGGATTCCGCGTGCCGGGCAGCCGGTTCAGGCGCATCCCGCGCGAGGAGCTGATCCGCTTCATGCGCGAGAACGAGATTCCCACCGAAGCGCTCGAAGGCGGCCGCAAGCGCATCCTCGTCGTCGATGACGATGAGCAGATCGTGCAGCTCTTCATCGATGTCCTTTCTCGCGACGGGCGATTTGAAGTGAAGACCGCATCGACGGGCTACGAAGCCGGCGCTCTGACGGAAAGCTTCAAGCCGGATCTCATCATCCTCGACTACATGCTGCCCGACATCAACGGCAACGTGGTCTGTCGCATGGTGCGGACCAACCCCGCGCTCACCGGCACGAAGGTGATCATCGTCTCGGGCGTCGTGAAGCGGGAAGAGATCGAAGACCTTCTCAAGAGCGGCGCGGATGACTTCATCAAAAAGCCGTTCGATATCACGCAACTACTTGCGCGCGTGGGCGATCTGCTGGCGGTCTGAAAGACAGGAGTCAGGAGACAGGAGTCAGGAGCCAGACGTTCGAGCCTGTCTGCTGACCCCTGACCCCTGACCCCTGACTCCTGACTCCTGACTCCTGACCCACATGCCTGCAACTGAAATCCATGACCCGACGCAGACGCGCCGCCTGGAGATGATCCTGCGGCAGGTGGATGCTCTGCCCACGCTGCCCATGGTCGCCACGCGCCTGCTTGCGCTCACCTCCAGCGAGGATTCCGACGCCAAGGAAGTCATCACCCTCATCAGCTCCGATCAGGCATTGACCGCGAAAGTGCTCTCGATGGTGCGGGCCGCCAACCGCGGCGTGCGCGATGTCACGACCGTGGACCGGGCCGTGGTCCTGCTCGGCTTCGAAGCGATCCGCAACGCGGTCCTGAGCGTGAAGGTCATCGAACTTTTCGAGAAGGCCCCCGCGGGAGCACCGTCCCGACAGGGCGGTGCTATTGGCGCACGCACCACCGCGACAACCACGGCGACCACCGCGGCGACTGCGACAACCACGGCTCAGAATACTCGTGCGCCCTCAGCACCACCCTATCGGGATGGTGCTCCAGACGAACCCGGCGAAGACATCCTGCCCGCGCAATTCTGCTTCGATCACGTCGCCTTCTGGCG
>JBBDXA010000122.1:0-29647 GCA_040902585.1 Phycisphaeraceae bacterium | reverse complement strand
GGCGGACCTCGCCATCGGGCTTGGGGCTCGCGTCGGCGAATCAAGTGCCGTTGCGTGTCAGTCGATTTTGAATGAGACTGCTTTTTGCAGCGAGTGGCTCATGCTGCGCGCGGGATGAATCAGACATGATTGATCAGGGAACAACCCAGGGCTCATCACCGTTGCAGGCGGATCCATGGGAATCGCGCTGGTCCAGCCGGGCCCGCACGGCCGCGGGGGTGATCCTCTTCCTCGGCGCTCTGCTGCGCATCGCGCTGTTCCTCGCTGACAGTTCGCTCTGGCATGACGAGGTGATGCTGGCGATCAACCTCGTCGAGCGCGACTACGCGGGCCTGATGCAGCCGCTCCATTACGGACAGGTCGCGCCCATCGGTTATCTCCTGGGCGAACGGTTCGTCATCAACCTCTTCGGTGAAGGGGCGCATTCGCTGCGGTTGATCTCGCTGCTCGCCGGTCTCGCGTGTCTGCCGGTGTTCCTGCTGATGGCGCGGCGGCTGCTCTACCCGCGGGCCGCGATCATCGCCTTGTTCCTCTTCGCCCTGTCCGAACCGTTCATCTATTACTCCGTCGAACTCAAACCCTACAGCCTCGACGCCATGCTGGCGATGCTGCTGGTCTGGGCAGCGGCTCGTGTATTGCAAAACGGGTACCGCGCGGGAGATGGCGTTATCTTCGGCCTCATCGCGTGTCTCGGTCTGCCGTTCTCCTACACGCAGGTGTTCATGATCGCCGTTGTCGGCGGCACCTTGACGCTGGCGGCCTTCAAACAGAAGAAGGTGAACGGGGCGATCGTCCTCGCCGTCTCCTGCATCCTGAGTGCCGGCTTCTTCCTGCTGCTGAAAAAACATTTCATGCAGGAGAGCGAATCCGTCAAGCACCATCAAGGGTTCTGGACGGATATGGGCGGGTTCATGCCGGTGCCCCCGCGAAGTCTGCGCGATCTGGAGTGGTTCATCTTTCGGCCTTTTGATTTCTTCGTGGACCCGATGCGCTACCGCGCGTTCGGTCTGGCGATGCTGCTGACGCTGGCGGGGACGGCAGTCTTGTGGCGGCGGAGCAAGCTCACGCTGGCGATCTTCCTGCTGCCGATTCCCTTCATCGCGCTGGTGTCGGCGACGAAAATGTATCCCTTCGGCACGCAGAGCGAACTGCGCACGCCGATGCTCGGGCGCGTTTTGCTCTTCGTTGTGCCCATGGTGCTGATGCTGATGGGGCTGGGCCTGTCGTGGGTGAATCGCCTGGCGGGGCGGTACAACAGGCCGGCGATGTTGGTGATGCTGGCGATTCTGCTGGTGCATCCGCTTCATCTGGTGGCCGGCTATCTGCGCCATCCGGATGAGCCGCACGACGCCCGGCCGGCGATCGATTACCTGGCGCAGCACGTGAAGCCCGGCGATGCGGTGTATGTCAACTACCCGGCCAACATGGCGGCGAAGTTCTACACCCGGCCCTACGCGGAGCAGTTCAAGGAGGTGCTCTTTTTCACGACGACGAATCCGCAGACGAGTCTGGACGACAGCACGAAGGACGGGCTGTACTGGATCAATCCGCCGGGCTACGGCGACTGGGAGCGGGTGTTCTCGCCGCTGAAAGGCAGACGGGTGTGGGTGTTTTTTCTGCATGCGCCGGACCTGGAGGGCGGCCTTCGCGACGGCAAGCCGCAGCCGAGCCATCGCGCGGATGAAAAGTTTCTGCGCTGGTATCTGCCGCGGATCGGGTTGAAGGCGACGCTGAACGGGCCCGACGGCGTGTGGCAGGGCGGGAACGCGACGCTTCAGCTTTATCAGATGTTGCCGTGAGGGGTGCGCCATGAACCCAACCGCCGATAATCACGTAGAAAGTTGTACGATCAGGCCCGTCTCACTTCGCCCCGGCCTCGGCAGGTCAAGCGGATTCGGGCAACCTCCGATATTGCTCATGGCGCGCCCGGTCTGTCGGGTGAACCTTGACCTCTGGCGGGAGAACGAACGATGTTGATGGGCAAGCGAGTCGTGGTGGTGATGCCGGCTTATCGCGCCGCCAGGACGTTGGAGCGCACCTACGCCGAGATCCCCAAGGATATTGTGGATCACACCATCCTCGTCGATGACGCGGGCGGCGACGACACCGCGCAGGTGGCCCGCAAGCTCGGCATCGCGACCTTCGTCCACGAGAAGAATCTGGGCTACGGCGGCAACCAGAAGACGTGTTACACCGAAGCCCTCAAGGCCGGTGCTGACATCGCCATCATGGTCCACCCGGACTATCAGTACGACCCGCGGCTGATCCCCGCGATGGCGGGCATGATCGCCAGCGGGATTTACGACTGCGTCATCGCCTCGCGCATCCTCGGCAACACCGCGCGGGCCGGCGGCATGCCGTTGTGGAAGTATATGGCCAACCGCTTCCTCACCGCGTCGCAGAACTTTCTCATGGGCGCCAAGCTCAGCGAGTATCACACCGGTTACCGCGCCTTCAGCAGGAAGGTGCTCGAAGAGTTGCCGCTGCTGGCCAACAGCGATGACTTCGTGTTCGACAACCAGATGCTCGCGCAGATTCACGCGAAGAAGTTTTCGATCGGCGAAATCTCCTGCCCGACGAAATACTTTCCCGAGGCGAGTTCCATCAACTTCCGTCGCTCCTGCAAGTACGGCTTTGGCGTGCTGGGCACGAGCTGGAAATATCGCCTGTGGCGCATGGGCATGTACCGCGGCAAGCTGTTCTCTGATGATCCGCAATACCGCCTGATGGTCGAGGGCGGCAAGCGCCCTGTGCGGGCGGCAGGGGAGGCGGGTGATGTGGCGGTGGCGAGGTAATAAACTCCAAAGACAAAAGTTCCAAATCTCAAACAAGCTCCAACATACAAAGACAAAAAGGGGAAAGGCAACAGGCGGTGGGTGTTGCCGGTGTTTGCGGTTCGGTTCTGTTTGCAGTTTGAATTTGAGTATTGGAGCTTGTTTGTGATTTGGAACTTTTGTCTTTGAGAGTTCGGCTTCGCCGGAGCTTTTGTCTTTGAGATTTCGCCTTCTTCATCGCGTGGCCCTTCGCCTTTCGCACCGTCCGATCATCGCCGGTGCGATCCTGCTTGTCGTCGCCTTCCTCTCCGCCATGCTCGCTTCCGCGCTGGCCGGTCATCCGCAGCCTTCGGTGCATGACGAATTCAGTTACCTGCTCGCAGCCGACACGTTCTCGAACTTCCGTCTGGCCAACGCCACGCATCCGATGTGGGTCTTCTTCGAGAGCATGCACCTGGTCATGCAGCCGTCGTATGCTTCGATGTATCCGCCCGGTCAAGGCATGGCGATGGCGGTCGGGCAGGTTCTCACGGGCGATCCGCTGGTGGGCGTCTGGCTGAGCGCGGCGATCATGTGCGCTGGCGTCTACTGGATGCTGCGGGCATGGCTGCCGGCGAAGTGGGCGCTCCTCGGCGGCGCGATGGTCTTATTGAAATATGTCGTCCTCGGCAGGGCCGCGCCCACCGACACGGCGGGCTACTGGAGCCAGAGCTACTACGGCGGCGCAGTCGCTGCCCTCGGCGGCGCACTGATCTACGGCGCACTGGGCCGCATCCTGCGGAACAAGATGTTTCCGATTCCCCTCCCTCTTAGGGAGGGGTTAGGGGAGGGTCGAACCTCCGACCGCTTAAGTTCACCTTCGCGCCCGCGTGCTTCAGACGGAGACCCTTCGCGGCAACGTGTGTCTACAGAAAACCAGTCCGCTCGACCCTCCCCCAGCCCCTCCCTAAGAGGGAGGGGAGTTTGGCATGGAATCCTCCTCGTCCTCGGCGTCGGCATCGTCGCCAACAGCCGCCCCTTCGAAGGCTTCATGGTTGCCCTGCCCGCGGCCATTATTCTCTTGGCATGGTTCATAAAGCAACGCGGCCCCGCACGCCGTCCCGCCATCCAACGCATCATCATTCCCGCCTCTCTCGTCATGATCGGCGTCGTCAGCTTCATGGGCTACTACAACTCGCGCGTCACCGGCAAACCCACGCGCATGGCCTGGCAGCATCACCACGAACAGTACTGCACCTTCTCCATCTTCCTCTGGCAGAAACCCAGGCCGCCCGGCTCGATCAAGTGGAACCACGCGGCTCTGGAAGAGTTTCACGGCACCTGGGAAGTGGACCTGTGGAACCGCACGCGATCCGTCGAAGGCCTGGCGATCGAGACCGGGCGCAAGCTCAAAACACTGTGGGCGTTTTATGTCGCACCCCTGCCGCGCGTGGACAGCGTGATTGATATGGATGTGCATGGCGGGCCGCCGGCGACGGGCGTGAATCGCTTCCTGCGCGAAACGCTGCGAGGTTTGTCCGTGTTCGAGATCATCGTTGGCGCGCTGCTCACGCTGCCGCTGCTGGCGCTGCCGTGGTCTTTGCGAAAACGCGGCGTGCTGCTGGCGTGCATCGTCTGCGGCATCGTGGTCACGGGCAATCTGATGACGGTCGCCACGCTGCCACACTACGCCGCCCCCGCGGCTGCGATGTTCGTCCTGATCTACGTGCAATGTCTGCGCACGCTTGCCTCTTCGCGCCGCGCAATCGGGCGCGTGGTATTCGCCGGCGTGATGGGCATCACGCTCATCGCCTTCCTGGGCGCCTTCAACGCCGACTGGCGCAGGGGCCGCCCGATCTGGCAGCACGAACGCGCCCGCATCCTCGCGGAACTTCAAGGCACGCCCGCGAAGGACCTGGTCATCGTCCGCTACGGCCCGAACCATTCGACGCACAACGAATGGGTCTACAACGATGCGGAGATTGATGCCGCCAACGTAGTCTGGGCCCGCGACATGGGCAGTGTGAAGAACAGGGAACTGCTCGACTATTTCAAGGACCGCAAGGTGTGGCTGCTGGACGTGACGGATGACGGGGCGAAGCAGGAGCTGAAGGCATATGAATAGGGAGCACCATCCCGCCCCCGGAAACAGGGTGGTGCTACTGGCGTACGTCCATCAAAACACTTCCGTCGCACTTTGGCAGCCATCGCAACAGGTATTCGTTCGCCGGGAGCACCATCCCGACAGAGTGGTGCTATTGGCGCACGTCCATCAATACACTTCCGTCGTTCCTTGAGCCGCCATCGCAACAGGTATTCGTTCGCCAATAGCACCACCCTTTCGGGATGGTGCTACTGGCGTACGTCCATCAAAACACTTGCGTCGTCCCTTGAGCAGCCATCGCAACAGGTATTCGTTCGCCAATAGCACCACCCTGTCGGGATGGTGCTCCCGGAGATGAAAAAACCCCGGCACAGGGCCGGGGTTCGCGTGGTTTCACAGGTTGCCACATCGTCGATCAGGCGGCTCGCCTCTGACGGCGGCCCAGACCCAGGACGCTCATGAGCAGAAGCGAAACGGTCGCCGGCTCAGGGATGGGGAGCTGGGCGATGGAGAAGTCCCAGTTGAAGCTGTCGCTGCCGTCGGATCCGTTCGGTCCAATGCCGACGTAGATCGTGTCGCCGGCGTTGAGTTGACCCAGCAGCAGGTCGAAGCTGATGTTAGCAGCGGTGGCGGCGAAGTCGCGGAAGTAGAGCGGGGCGTTGTTGTTGACGTGGATGAAGATGTGTCCGCCGGTGCCAGCGGTGTCAATGGAATTGACGAAGCTGTCAGTGATGGCGTACTCGCCGTCCTCCGTGACCGTGAACGCGGCAATGGCGTAGCGGTCGAGGGTGTTGGCGACCGTGCCGTCCGCCTGGGTGGAGCCGCGGCCGGGATGTCCGCCGACGGAGGTCAACTGGAGAAACGCGGCGGGCAGGCCGTTGGCGCTGTTGGTGTCGTTGTCCGGGCGGTACTGCGCGCCGACGGGATTCAGCGAAGCATAGAAAGTCGGATCGCCGATGGGTCCCGTGTTGCCGTTGCCCGCAGGGGTCGTGGCACCGTCCCACTGGCTCGGAGCGTTCCAGAGATACTCCCAGCCCGCAGCCGGTCCGCCGGTTTGGTAGTCGTCGCGATAGTCGGCAACGACTTTGAAATCACCGATGCTCTTGGTGACGGTGAAGTCGTGCGCGAATCCATCGGAGCCATCGCTCCCGTTGGGGCCGAAGGCAACATAGATCGTGTCGCCTGCGCTGAGGTCACCCACGAAGGTGTTGATCGGGCGGGTGGCGTTGTCAGGAAGGAGAAGCGTGAAGACCGGCGCGTTGCCGTTGACGCTGATGCGCACATCCTGACCGTTGCCCGCGCCGAGGTTGGTGTTCTGATAGAACGCATCGGTGATGTAGTAGCGTCCGCCTTCGGCCACCGTGTACGCGGCGATGGCATAACGGTTCTGATTATTGGCGACAGTGCCGTCGGCCTGGGTGGTGCCGCGACCGGGATGGCCGCCGGTTGAGTTCAGAGTCAGAAAAGCGGCAGGCAAGCCGTTGGCGTTGTTGTCATCACCATCAGGCCGCCACGACGTGCCGCTCCAGCGCAGCAGTTCAAAATCGGCGACGCTGCTGATCGCGCCGGTGTTGCCGTTGCCGGCTGTCGTCGAGGTGCCGTTCCAACTGCTGGGTGCGTTCCACTGGTAAGACCAGCCGTCGGCGAAGGTGCCGCTCTGGCCCACCGCAGCCCCGACATGGAAGTCATTGCGATAGTCCGCCACGGTCACCGAGATGGCCTTGGCTGTGGTCGCGCCTGCCGCGAGGGTTAGAAGGGCCGCGAACGCGGCGACGATGCGTAACGATGGCGAACGAGTCATACCGAATCTCCTTGGGTTGGACCGATGGCTCGGCCGGGGGTTGTAAAGCGGGGAAAACGAAGAATGCTGGAACAAAGAGCAGGATACCTTAGCAGATTCACTTCTCAAAAAAAATCACTCGAATAGACCGACCGCTCAATGCGATGCCGGAAAGCAGGCTTACAGATTCTCCGAATGCGGGAGCACCATCCCGCCCCCGGAAACAGGGTGGTGCTACTCGCGTACGTCCATCAATACACTTCCGTCGCCCCTTGAGCCGCCATCGCAACAGGTGTACGTTCGCCAATAGCACCACCCTTTCGGGATGGTGCTCTCAGCCTTCGCTCGGCACAGGAGCCGTGCGCACTTCCAGCAGTCGTTTCTCATACACCGCGATGACATCCTGTCTTCGCAGCATGCCGATGATCTTGTCCGGTCGCTCCGCATCGATCACGGGCAGCTCTTCGAATCGGCCCTGCGCAAAACGCGTCATAGCCGTGGACAGGTCCATGCTGAGCGTCAGCGGCTCCAGGCCGGCCGTCGCCAGGTCCTGCGCGACGGCGAGTTCGCCGACATCGCCGGTGTACATGAACTGGCGGATGTCCTGAAGGCTGAACAGGCCGTAGTATTTTTCTTCATCATCGACGACGGGGAAGGAAAGCTGCGTGGTGCTGGTGATGAGCCGCGCAAGCTGCGGCAAAGGCATGTCGAGGTTGACGGTGATGAACTTGCGATGGGTGTCGGTGAGAGCTTTGCGGATGGTCAGGCCTTTGAGGACATCGATGATGAAGTCATCGCGATGGGCGGGCGACTCGAGTCGGGTGGGGACCTGCGTGGGGTAAAGCGTCCAGCCGCGACTCATGATGTAGGCGATCGCGCAGACCCACATGGCGGGCAGGAGGAGCTGGTAGCCGCCGGTGACTTCGGTGACAATGAGCAAGGCGGCGAGCGGGGTGTTGGCGGCGGCGGCGAAGAAGGCAGCCATGCCGACGATGGGGAAGACGGCGATCTCGGTCTGGCTGACGACGCCGGGCATGAGGTAGTGGAAGAAAATACCGACGACCGCGCCGAGGGTCCCGCCGATGACCATGCACGGGCCGAAGGTGCCGGCCGAACCGCCTGACCCGATCGTCAGTGACGTGGTGAGAATCTTGCCGAAGCCCACGACGAGCAGGACGGTGATGATGAGGAAGCTCAGGTTCTCCGGATGCAGGACTTTCTGGAGGTAGCCGTAGCCGATGCCCATGACCGAGAGGGCGTCCAGCTGGGTGGCGGGGCCTGCTGATGTGAAGGCGAAGTAGAGGGCGACGCCGACGCAGCCGGTGAGAAACGCGCCGATCGCGGGCTTGAAGTGCGGGGCGATCTTCACCTTCTTGAACGCATGCTCGACGGCGAAAAGCGTCTTCACATACATCCACGCCGCCACCAGCATCGTGACCGCCAGCACGGTCAGGGGCAGGAGCAGCAGCGGATTATCAAACGCCAGCCCGGCTGGAATGGTGAAGAGCTGCTTGAATCCGAACGCCAGGCAGAACACGCAGTAGGCAACCGTCGTGGCGATGAAGGCGGGGATGAGGGCCTCCGCTTCAAACTCCGGATCGCGGTAAAGCACCTCGACGGCAAACATCGCGCCCGCCAGGGGAGCATGGAAGATCGCGCCGATGCCTGCGCCCAGTCCCGCGGTCATGAGGATGCGCCGATCGGTGTCTGAAAGTTGGAGCCGCGTCGCCATCCAGGAGCCGAAGCCCGCGCCGATTTGCGAGATGGGCCCTTCGCGTCCGCCTGAGCCGCCGGTGCCGAGGGTGAGCGCGGAGCTGATCATTTTGACCAGGGGCACGCGTCCGCCGATGCGGCCCTGGTTGTGATGAAAGGCGTGGATGGCGGCATCGGTGCCGTGTCCGCTGGACTCAGGGCTGAAGCGATAGACGATGAAACCGCTGAGCAGGCCGCCAACGGTGGGGACGATCAGGAGCATCCAGGGCAGGATGTTAGAGGAGTGTCCGCTGGTCGCGGCTGATGTTGAAGGTTCGCTGCCGGCACCGGCGAGTGTTGCCCCGTTATCATTCGATGAAGGGTTGACAGGCGTCGCGATGCGCGGCTCTTCGCGATGCCCGCCGTCGCCGAAGACATCTTCATATTCCATTTCATTGGTGGGGCCGCCGGCTTCGTAGCCCACGAGGAAGCCGAGGCTGAAGTGTGCAACGCTGATGCACAGGAGATGAAACACGATCGCGCCCAGTCCCGCGACGACGCCGACCATCGCGGCATGGGCGATGCCGCGACCGACCGCCTTGGCGCCGGTGTCGGGCCACAATCCCCATTTGGCAAGCAGTTTTTTCAGGGCCATCGCGTCGAAAAGGGTAGCACGTGCGGCGAGGCTGGGCGAATGGTTGGCTTCTTCAGTGATCAGTTGGTTGCCACGCACTGTGACCTTCAAGCCCGATGGCGAGTCCGCGAGCCGTCGGGGTATGTCTTGCTCAGGACTCAGGACTCTGGACCCAGGACACCGAGTACCCCGACGGCTCGCGGACTCGCCATCGGGCTTGGGCTGCGACAGGGCGGCTCCGCTACGATGCATCGATGCAGGATGCCATCGACATGATGCCTGGCGTGGCGATCGCGTGGGCCGCGGGGATGACGGCGCTCTACTTCTGCCGGTCACGGTTGCGTTCTGATGCGCTGGATGATGCGCCCCGTCGCAATGCGGGCCTTCAACCGATGGACATTTTCGTCGGCCTGCTGCTGATGATCGGCAGCGCGGTGGTTCTGTTGCCGTTGGCATATCGCGCGTTCGGCTGGCCCTTGCCGCCGGAGGAGCTGACGCCTGTGCAGGCGGGTTGGATGCGCCTTGCAGGTCAGTTGCTGACGCAGGGCCCGGTGCTGGCGTATCTGATCTTCCGCGTAAGTTCGACACAAGGCGGCATCCGCGCGCTGGGACTTTTGCCGCGTAAGCCGGGCAAGGAGCTGGCGGCAGGCGGGCTGAGTCTGCTCGCGGCGATGCCGATTGTCATGGGCGTCAACGCCGTGTTCATGCTGCTGGCCACGCTGATGCAGGCGGAGAAGCCTGACCCGATCGCGCACGGCATGCTCAGGGAGATGATGGAAGTGCTCGATCCCGTCGCCATCACGCTGATGGTCACCTCCGCACTGCTCGTCGCGCCGATCATGGAAGAGATCATCTTCCGCGGCCTCGTGCAGACCGCCCTCCAGGAAGCCACGCACTACCGCATGCGCTGGGTGATGATCGTCGTCAGCGGGGCGATCTTCTGCGCCATTCACGCGGGCATCGTTCAGTGGCAGGCGCTGCCTGGTCTCTTCGCCCTGGGCATCATCCTCGGCTGGCTCTACGAACGGCACGGCTCACTCCTGCCCGGCATCCTGCTGCACATGCTCTTCAACCTCGCCAACATCGGCCTGGCGATCGCGATCCAGAAAGAGGCGGCCGGTTGAGCGAAGCTATCAGCTATCAGCTATCAGCTATCAGCTATCAGCCTTCAGCAAGATCAGGATTGAACCCAGCGGCGATCGCAGACTTTCGGCGCCTGATAGCTGATAGCTGATAGCTTATGGCTGAAAGCTCCTCCCCCCGCTTGATTTTATCCTTAAAGCGACAATAATTACGCCATGTCCACCATGAAAGCCCTCGTCAAGAAAGAATCACGCCCCGGTCTCTGGCTCGAAGATGTGCCCGTGCCCGACTACGGCATCAACGATGTCTTCATCAAAGTCCTGCGCACCGGCATCTGCGGCACCGACATTCATATCTATAAATGGGACGCCTGGGCTCAGAAGACCATCCCCGTGCCCATGGTCGTCGGACACGAGTTCGTGGGCGTGATTGAAAGGATCGGGTCCAACGTCCACGATTTTGAGCCCGGCATGATTGTCAGCGGCGAAGGGCACGTGGTCTGCGGCCTGTGTCGCAACTGCATGGCGGGCAGGCGGCATCTGTGTGCCCATACCAAAGGCATCGGCGTGAATCGGCCGGGCGCGTTCGCCCAGTACATCGCCCTGCCGCAGGCGAATGTCTGGCATCAGGATGAGAGCATCGATCGTGATGTGCAGTCCATCTTCGATCCCTTCGGCAACGCGGTGCACACGGCCCTGTCGTTTCCGCTGCTCGGTGAAGATGTGCTCATCACCGGCGCGGGGCCGATCGGCATCATGGCGGCCGCGGTGGCGCGGCATGCCGGGGCGCGGTACGTGGTGATCACGGATGTGAATCCCTGGCGACTGGAACTGGCAAAGAAGATGGGCGTCACGCGGGCGGTCGATGTGCGCAGCGAGAAGCTCAGCGAGGTGCAGAAGGAACTGGGCATGAGCGAAGGCTTCGATGTGGGCCTGGAGATGAGCGGCAACGAACATGCCTTCCGCGACATGCTTGCCAACATGGCGCACGGCGGAAAGATCGCCATGCTCGGCATCCCCGAAAAGGAAATGGCGATCGACTGGAACACGGTGGTCTTCAACATGCTCACCATCAAAGGCATCTACGGACGCGAGATGTACGAGACGTGGTACAAGATGACGGTGATGCTCCAGAGCGGGCTGGATATTCGGCCGGTGATCACGCATCGATTCGGATACGAGGATTTTCAAAAGGGGTTCGATGCGATGCTCAGCGGTGAGAGCGGCAAAGTGATTCTGACCTGGAACGAAGGTTGACGATTAGCGGTCGCAACGAAGGTGCACCCGTCCGCGGCGCTCGAAGTGACAAGGATTCAGCATGTACGGCGACTTTAAGAATCATTTGAACGCGCAGCTCACCGCCATCCGCGAGGCCGGCACGTGGAAGGCTGAGCGCGTGATCACCACGCCGCAGGAAGCGCATATTCAAGTCGCGTCCCCCGGCGGGGGTACTTCAAGTACCCCCGCCTCGGTACTCAACATGTGCGCCAACAACTACCTCGGCCTGGCCGATCACCCCGATCTCGTCAAAGCAGCCCATGCCGCCCTCGATCGCTGGGGCTACGGCCTCTCCTCCGTCCGCTTCATCTGCGGCACCCAGGCACTACACAAACAGTTAGAAGCGAAAATCAGCGAATTCCTGGGCACCGAGGACACGATCCTCTACTCCTCCTGTTTCGATGCCAACGGCGGCTTGTTCGAAACGCTGCTCGCCGCGGAAGACGCCATCATTTCCGATGAACTGAACCACGCCTCCATCATCGACGGCGTGCGCCTCTGCAAGGCCCAGCGCTTTCGATACAAAAACAACGACATGGCGGACCTCGAAGCCAAGTTGCGCGAAACCTCCGGCATGGGGACTTCAAGTCCCCATGCCGCCCCCCCCGGTGCCCGCTTCAAAATGATCGCCACCGACGGCGTCTTCTCCATGGACGGCTTCATCGCCAACCTGCCCGGCGTCTGCGATCTCGCGGAGAAGTACAACGCCCTGGTGATGGTCGATGACTCCCATGCCGTGGGTTTCATGGGCAGGACCGGCCGGGGCACGCACGAACATCATCACGTGATGGACCGCATCGACATCATCACCGGCACCCTCGGCAAAGCCCTCGGCGGCGCATCAGGCGGGTACACCAGCGGCCGGCGCGAGATCATCGATCTCCTGCGCCAGCGCTCCCGGCCTTATCTCTTTTCCAACACGCTCGCCCCGGTCATCGCCGGTGCTTCACTCGCGTGCCTGGAAATGCTCATGGCTTCGACCGAGCGCCGCGACACGCTCATGAAGAACACGACGATGTTCCGCCAAGGCCTCACCGCTCGCGGGTTCAACATCCTGCCCGGCGAGCATCCGATCGTGCCCATCATGCTCGGCGACGCAGCTTTGGCGACGAAGTTCGCCGACGCCATGCTGCAAAAGGGCGTCTATGTCATCGGCTTCAGTTACCCGGTGGTGCCGCAGGGCAAGGCCCGCATCCGTGTGCAGGTCTCGGCGGGTCACAGCGAGAAAGATCTGGCCTTCGCGCTGGAGGCGTTCGCAGCGGTGAAGAAAGACTTGGGCATTTGAATTTCCACGTCTGACGGGCGACCTGTCACGCGGCTTTTCTCTCGCGCGTGGCGATCGCTCCCGTTGTAACACCTGTATCACTTGTAACGACTGTGACGTCTGTAGCGGCTGTCCTTTGCGCTTGTAGCACTCCTGACGATTGATCCTTGGTAATCCGGTGCCTCGGCAGTAAACTCCAATCAGTTACGGCTCTTTCGGTCCTCTCGTCTGGTCCGGCGTCGTTTCTCAAATCCCTTTCTGGAGAACGTCTCATGACATGCCTCAACATCAGTCGGTCGATCACTCTCGCCATCGCCATCGGTGCAGCCGGTCTTTTGGCCGCCCCCGCGCAGGCCCTGACCATCACCACGGCCGAGGGCCTGGGCGCCGATGCCTTTGTGCAGGGCAGCCCCAACAACCAGAACTTCGGCAACACCGGCACCATCGTTCTCAAGAACGGCCCCACGGCTGACAACTTTGCCCGCAAGGGGTACGTCCGCTTTGATCTGGCGTCGACTAACGGCGTGGCTTTGGCGGAAGCCATGCTCTCGTTCACCGTTGCGACCAACAACACGCCGAACACCTTCACCGTCGAAGTGCTCGGCCTCGACGACGGCCACGCCGGTGAATTCTGGGTCGAAGGCAACGGCGGCGCGGACGACAATCCCGTCAACGAAATCACCTGGGCCAACGCACCCGCCAACAACACCGGCAGCGGCATCAACCTCATCAACGCTGATGTCACCTCGCTGGGAACGATCACCATCCTCAGCACCGACGTCCCCGGCACCGTGGTCTCCCTCTCCAGCGCGGCCCTTCTGAGCTTCCTCAACGCCGACACCAACGGGGTAGCTACCCTGGTCCTTCGCCGCATCGGCACCAACGCCGGCGGCAGTCCGAACCTGGTGTTCCACTCGCACGAAAGCACCACCGGCGGAGCCCCGACCCTGGCGCTGACCGTTGTTCCCGAGCCCGCCACCGCCATGCTCGGACTCGTCGGCGCGGCCGGCCTGGCGCGTCGCCGCCGCCCACTGGCCTGATATTTCCCTGAAAACCCCGCGACCGGCTGCCTGACGGCGGCCGATCGCTTTGCAGTTACCGTTGATCGAATCGGCTCCTGTTACTATCATGTAGTCAAGTTCTGCGACCGATGAAAAGCTGCGGGGAGCCAGAGGTTCTTTGATGATGCCGCGATCGAATCGACACGCTTTCACTCTCATCGAAATGCTGCTGGTCGTCAGCATCATCGTGCTGCTCATTTCCATGCTGCTGCCCGCGCTGTCTGCCTCGCGATGCCAGGCTCAGGTCGTGCAATGCCTGTCCCAGTTCGAGTCCATCGGCGCCGGTCTGAACATGCACGTCCTGGACAACCAGAAAAAGCTGCCCGGCCCGAGCTGGTACGGACAGGAGCCGCGATACAACACCGGTTCCAAGACCCTGGCCCGCTGGCTCGCGCCTTACATGGGATTCAAACCCGCGACCAGTGCCTACCAGGTGAACACCCTGTTCATCTGTCCCGCCTTCGAGGCCGTCAAGCCCAACTTCGCCACCGAGACGTGCGTGATCATGGGTGCCCTCAGCGCCACCAACAAGTCCAACGGCCTGCGCGTCTTCGGTTACCCCGCGTTCAACAGCGAACCGGAGTACGGCCCCTCGTCCATCGGTTCGGTCAAGTTCCCCGGCCAGACTCAGGCGGTCAAGGACATCGATCAGTACAACAACCCCACCGCCGGCTGGGTCGACAAAACCTCGCGCCAGCCCAATCACTGCTGGACCGGCACCAGCGAAGCCCTTCGCAACTACGTCTACTTCGACGGTCACGCCAAGACCATCAAGGAATTCCTCGGCTCGCTGCCGGCGGGCAACTGATGGCGTTCTTCATTTCCAGCGTCGCCGTGACTGACCTCGGCGAATGCCTGACGCGCTGGACCGTTCGCGCGGCCCTTCTCTGTTACTTCATCGCCGTGTCAATGTATCTCTTGCAGCGGCAACGGTGGGCCGCACGATGGCTCTTCACCACGGGCTGCGCGCTCTTCATCGCGCACGTCTTCTTTGCGTTTCACGTGTTCCATCACTGGAGCCATGCCCACGCCCTGGAAGAAACCGCCCGGCAGACAGAAGCGCTCACAGGCGTTCGCACCGGCGTCGGCCTGTGGCTCAACTACCTCTTCACACTCCTGTGGATCGGCGAAACGATCGCATGGTGGGACTTGGATGCAAGACTCGGAAAAGGGCGATCCGTTCGCGTCACCGTTCACGCCTTCATGCTCTTCATCATCTTCAACGCCACCGTCGTATTTGAAACAGGATGGGTCCGCTGGCTGGGCGCATCGGGTTGCGCGCTGATCCTCGGCCTGGCGATACATCGGTGGCGACAGGATCGCATCACCCGGATTCGCCCCATTTCACCGTCACGTCCTGACGAAAAATCGCAATAGATGGCGGGAGGTTCTCATTGGGTTCCCCCGCTCGCACCCGCTAGACTGACTGGGTTGCTTTTCGCCGCCAGCGCGCGGCCGCCTGCACAGGCATGCACAGGATTGAATGCTCATGATGTATTCGTCGCGAACGATCTGGATGCCTCTCCTCGCCGCGCTGGCCTTTGCGCTGGTCGCGCCCGCTCCTGCTGCCGAGACTGAACCCAGCGATCAGGACCTTCAGTTCTTCGAAACGAAGGTGCGCCCGCTGCTGGTGGAGCAGTGCTATTCCTGCCATTCGTCGCAGGCGAAAAAGCTCAAGGCCGGCCTCTTCATGGACAGCCGGCAGGGCATCATCAAGGGCGGCGACACTGGCCCAGCTCTCGTCGCGGGTGATCCGGACAAGAGTCTGATCATTGATGCGATCCGGTATGAGAATGTTGACCTTCAGATGCCGCCCAAGAAAAAGCTGAGCGATGAGCAGATCGCGGTGCTGACGCAATGGGTGAAGATCGGCGCGCCCTGGCCGAAGGAAACGGGCGCGCCCGGCGCGGTGAAGGCGTTCGATCTCGATGGCCGCAAGAGCGAGCACTGGTCGTGGAAGCCGGTCCAAGCGCAGGTGCCGCCGCCGGTGAAAGACAAGGCGTGGGCTCGTAGTCCGATCGATGCGTTCATCCTCGCGAATCTCGAATCGAAGGGCTTATCCCCCGCCAAGGATGCCGACCCGCGCACGCTCGTTCGCCGCATCTACTTTGATCTCATCGGCCTGCCCCCGACACCGGAGCAGGTCGCCGCCTTTCAAGAATCCGCAATCCACAATCCGCAATCCGCAATCTCTGATCTGGTGGATCAACTCCTCGCCTCGCCGCACTTCGGCGAGAAGTGGGCCCGGCACTGGCTGGATATCACGCGTTACGCTGAGACCTGCGGCCACGAATTTGAGTATCCCATTCCCCACGCCTGGCGCTATCGCGACTACGTCATCCGCGCGTTCAACGCCGATGTGCCTTACAACCAGTTCCTTACCGAGCATGTGGCCGGTGACTTGTTGGAGAAGCCGCGGCTGAATCCGGAGGAGAGGTTCAATGAATCGATCATCGGCACCGGCTTCTTTCATCTGCACGAAGCGACGCATGCGCCCGTCGATGTGCGCGGCGACGAAGCGATCCGCGTGGACAACCAGATCGATGTCATGATGCGCGGCTTCTTCGGCCTGACCGTCGCCTGCGCCCGCTGCCACGATCACAAGTTCGACGCCATCAGCACCAAAGATTTCTACGCCCTCGCCGGTTTCCTTCAGAGTTCACGAAGGCAGGTGGCGATGCTCGACCCGAATCAGCGCATTGGCGAAGGCGTGGCGAAGCTGGGGCAGGTCCGCGCCGATGCGGATGCGCTCTTCGCCGCCGCGAAGCCTTCAGCCGACGCGAAGGAATGGAAAAGCCTGTTTCTCGCGGCTCACACGGCCATTTTCAATCCGCCCAAGGTGACCGGCATTGCCCAGGTGCGCGATGAGAAGGACATCATCATCGAAGACTTCGAGACGGGTGACTATCGCAACTGGTCGGTCACCGGCGATGCCTTTGGAGATAAGCCGCAGACGCTGGAGACGATTGCGGGTTACCAGGGCAAGATCAACGGCGTAGGCAAGTACTTCGTCAACTCGCATCAGAAACGCGGCGGAGGAAAAGGCGACGACGCGACCGGCACGATGATCTCCAAGCCGTTCACCATCGAGCGCGGATTCATCACCCTGCTCGTCGGCGGCGGAGCGCACGGCGGCAAGACCTGCATCAACCTGGTCATCGACGGCAAGACCGTTCTCACCGCGACCGGCAAAGAGAACAACCAGATGTTCCCCGTCACGTGGGATGTGCGGTCCTATCGCGGGAAGAAGGCGGAGCTTTACATCATCGACAATCACACCGGCGGGTGGGGCAACATCGGCGTGGATCAGATCGTTATGACGAACACCGCTGACGCGGGCGCTGTCGCCGCGAGCGAGCTGCCATCCGATGCAGTGATCCAAGCCGTGGCGAAGGAGCAACGCGTCGATGCCGGCGTCCTGAAACGTTTGATTATCGCGCTAAAGGATGAATCGATCCGCGAGCCTTCGCATCCTCTGCATGCCTGGCACCTGATCGCCGCCGACGCCAAGGCGGGAAAGAAACAGGCGAAGCAGACGGGCAGGAAGGAATACGACGGCAAGCTCTTCGCCGACTTTAACGGCCGCGACTTCGCGGGCTGGTTCGCTACCGGCGAAGCCTTCGGCAGAGGCCCGACGCAGGCGCGGCAGTGGGACTCGGTTTCGCGCGATGGCGGCATGCTCGAAGCCGGCGTGGCGCACAGCGGTGCGATCTCGCCGCGACTCGAAGGCACGCTGCGCTCGCCGACGTTCGAAATCACCACCGACAAGATTCACTACCGCGTCAAGGGCAAGGGACAGATACGCCTGATCATCGACAGCTACACGATGGACGTGTACAACGGCCTGCTCTTTGGCGGCATCTCGTTCAACGTCGATACGAAGGGCAAGTGGCGGTGGCACACGCAGGGCGGTGACCTTGGCAAGTACCTCGGCCACCGCGCGTACTTCGAAATCAATGACGATGACCACGACTGGATCGCGGTCGATTCGATCTACTTCTCGCAAGGCGGCCCGCCCGCGGATGAAGTGAGTGCCCAGACGCTGGAACTGGCGAACGCATCTATCGAATCGCCCGAGCAACTGGCGGAGGCGTTTGCGCAGTTCGTCGTCGCGAATGATCTGGGTTTCTTCGTGAAGCAGGCGAATGAAGCGGCGGCGACAGCGGAGAAACTCGCCGCGGCGAAAAAGGCAATGGAAGAGATCGAGCGACAGATCCCCGCGCCGATGAAGGTGCAGGCCATGACCGATGGCAACGGCGAGAACGAATACGTCTTCATTCGCGGCAGTCATAAGACGCTGGGCCCGGAGGTGCCGCGACGGTTCCTCGAAGCGATCGATGCGCGACCGATCGAAAGTGCAACCAGCGGCAGACTGGAGCTGGCCCGGCGCATGACGGATGCGAAGGCGAATCCGTATGTCAGCCGGGTGATCGTGAATCGCCTGTGGCATCACCTGTTCGGTCGCGGCATCGTGGCGACGGTGGATGACTTCGGCGTGATGGGCCTGCCGCCCACGCATCCGGAGCTGCTCGACTGGCTCGCGGATGATTTTGTCAAGGGCGGCTGGTCGCTCAAGCACACCATCAAACAGATTGTCACCTCGCGCACCTACCGGATGGACAGTCACGTGGACATGGCCTCGCGGGCGCAGCAGACTGATCCGAGCAACGAGTTGCTCTCCCGCTTCCCGATTCGCCGGCTTCAGGCGGAGGCGATTCGCGATTCGATCCTGACAGTCTCAGGCCGACTGGATCGCACGGTCGGCGGGCCGGGCGTGCCGGTGCATCTGACGGCGTTCATGGAAGGGCGCGGTCGGCCGGGCAGCGGACCGCTCGATGGCAACGGTCGGCGAAGTATTTACACGGAGATTCGCCGGAACTTTCTGCCTTCGATGATGCTGGCGTTTGATTTTCCCTCGCCGTTTTCCTGCATGGGCCGGCGAACGGTTTCCAACGTGCCGGCCCAGGCGCTGATCCTGATGAACGATCCCTTCGTCGTGCAGCAGGCGGAGTTGTGGTCCAAGCGCGTGCTGAAGGAATCAGGCGATGCGAAGGCGAGAGTGAATCAGATGTTTGAAGCAGCCTTCAGCAGGCCCGCGACGGCGGAAGAGCATGCGAAGTTTCAAGCCTTCATTGCCCAGCAGGCCAAGGCGTACAACGCGAGTGAAGATGACCCGCGCGTGTGGAAGGATGTGGCGCACGTGATCTACAATATGAAGGAGTTTGTGTTTTTGAATTGAGCGGCCCGGGTGCCCCAACCTACAATACTGCCATGGATACGACTGCGATTGCCCAAGTGGATGACAGACTGCTCGCGGAGGTGGTGCGCCGCCTGCGGACGGTGGGCGATCCGCTGAAGGTTGTCCTCTTCGGTTCGTACGCCCGGGGTACGCCGCACGAGCACAGCGATATGGATTTGCTCATTGTGGAACCGAAGCAGAGCGAGGGTGAAATCCGCCGTTCGACGATGTATCGCATGGCGCTGATGGGTCTGCCGTTTCGCAACGGGATTGATGTGCTGGTCTACTCGCCTGAAGAAGTGGAAGATTGGTCAACGGCATCGATGGCGTTTCTGACCACGGCCCTTCGCGAAGGAAAGGTCATCTATGAAAGGCTCGCCGGACGTGACGAGGGGGTGGCTGAACAAGGCCAATCACGATCTGGAGGGCGCGAGAAAGTTGCTGGAACTTGAAGGTCCGTACGACCTTGTTTGCTTTCACTGCCAGCAGGCAGTTGAGAAATATATGAAGGGCCTGCTCGATTGGCACGGGACGCCGTTCCCTTTTACGCACGATCTGGCGCTGCTCGGGCCGTTGTGCAAGGCGGCCGATCCGGTCCTGGTGTTCGCGAATCCCGATGTGTTTCGTCTGAGCGATTACGCAGTGAAGTTGCGTTATGACAGCGTGTTCAACCCGACGCGCGACGAAGCGGCTCAGGCCCTGGCCATCGCGCAGCGTGTTTGCGGCGAGATTGCTGATCGTCTGCCTCCAAACGCAAAGCCATGACAGTCGTATCGAAGAAGGTCAAATAAGGTAGGACATGAATCACCATTGCAACCGCTTCAAACGTCCACTCTCCCGCCGCGACATGCTGCGCACCTGCGCTTCAGGCTTCGGCGCGGTCGCCATGACTGCGCTGATGAACGATCGCGCGTTCAACTCCTCGGCGATGGCGGCCCCCGCGGACTTTGACCCGCGCAGTCCGCTGGCCGCGAAGAAGACACACTTCCCCGCCAAGGCCAAGAGCGTGATCTTCCTCTATATGGATGGCGGCCCTTCGCAGGTCGATACCTTCGACCCCAAGCCGGCCCTGACCAAGTACAACGGGCAGGACCCGCGCAAGGCCATGGGCAAGCTCGAGGACACGCAGTTCAACAACATCGGCACCGTCTTCGCTTCCCCCTGGCAGTTCAAGAAGTACGGCCAGTGTGGCACCGAAGTCAGCGACCTGTTCCCGCAGGTGGCGCAATGCGTCGATGACCTGGCCGTCGTGCGCTCGATGGTCTCCAACTTTCCCGAGCACACGGCTGCGAATTATTTCCTGCACACCGGCAGCGGCATCCAGGGCCGGCCTTCGATGGGCGCGTGGGTCGGCTACGGGCTGGGCAGCGAGAATCAGAACCTGCCCGGCTTCATCGTGCTCAACGGCGGACTTATTCCTCCCGGCGGGCTCGACAATTTCGGCTCCGGGTTCCTGCCCGCGGCCTACCAGGGCTCCATCTTCAAAGCCGCGAGCAACCCTGTTGCGAACATTCAGCCGACGGAGCCGAGCGATGCGCTCCAGCGCAACAAGCTGGACCTGATCCGTTCGCTGGATCGCGCGGCCCTGGAGCGCACGGGTCGCGATGATGGCCTTGAATCGGCGATTGCGAATTATGAGATGGCCTACCGCATGCAGAGCGCGGTGCCGGAGCTGATGGACCTGGCCGGTGAGAGTGATGCGACGAAGGAGTTGTACGGTCTCAACGAAAAGTGGGGCGGCACGCAGACCTTCGGCAGGCAGTGTTTGCTGGCGCGCAGGCTCGTCGAGCGCGGCGTGCGCTTCATCGAACTGACCTGCCCCGGCGGCGCGGGCGACCGCTGGGATCAGCACAGCGGCCTGAAGGAAGGTCACGGCAAGAACGCCCTGAGTGTGGATCGACCGATCGCCGGGCTCTTGAAGGATTTGAAGTCGCGCGGTCTGCTGGATTCGACCTTGGTGGTATGGACCGGCGAGTTCGGCCGCACGCCGTTTGCGCAGGGCAGCAACGGCCGCGATCACAACCCTTATGCCTTCAGCCTGTGGATGGCCGGCGGCGGCGTGAAGGGTGGCAGCGTGTACGGCGAGACGGACCCGTGGGGTTACAAAGTCGTCGATGGCAAGAGTGAGATTCACGACCTGCACGCGACCATGCTGCATCTGCTCGGCGTCGAGCACACGAAGAGTACGTTCCGATTCAGCGGCCGCGACATGCGGCTGACGGATGTGCATGGTCATGTGATGAAGGAAGTGCTGGCGTAGTTCAAGTGCCTTGTCTTAATTGCTCTTCAAGTTGAACACGCATGGCCCGTGGGAAGCCGCCAAGACCAGCGCCCGGCGAAGTGCCCAACCGCTATCATGTTCTACATGCGGTGTCGGCTCACTTTTCACCCGACGAACAAGACACGGTTCTGTCTGCGCTCGAACGCGTCATTCCATTACAAGACCGTGGTTCACTCGAATACCTTCAGTTGGTTCTCGTCGAAATGTCGCAAGGGCAGATCAGGTATCTGCTGGAGTTGGTGGAAGAAGCCAGGGTTGATGTGCGTGAAGTTTACAACAGGTTCTTGTGTGAACGCCCGTTCTGTGGCTGGCCGGAGGGCTGGTGGGCCAAGTGGACGTGATGAGATGGATCGTGGCAGCGGGTCCGTGATCTGCGTGGCCTTTTGTCGTTGCGGGTGAGACTATTCGCGCCGCGAGCCAAGTATCGTTGGTTTGCCGCATTCGCTCCCGTACAATGATAATGCGTCTTCCCCGGGCGCGCGGAAGCTAACCATGGCGTGTGTTCCGTTTTCCAATCGCAACAGTCATGCACAGCGCGCAGCCTTCACCGTCCCCGAGCTGCTCGCGGTCGTCGCCGTGCTCATGATTATCCTCGCCATGCTGCTGCCCGCGCTCCACAAAGCCCGCGATACCGCCAAGGCGGCCATCTGTGCATCCAACGAAAGGCAGATCGGCATCGGCATCCGTTCCTACGGGCTGGAGAACGATCGCTACTTTCCCGTCGGCGTCCTGGGCGGCACCGCCGACTGGCTATGGCCGGCGATTGTGCGCAAGGAGGTCAAGGAGATGGACCTCTTCTATTGCCCCAGCGCGCCCGAGTTCACGCGATGGGTCAAGAAGGCGAATCCCGGTTCGCCTGCGCATCCCACCGGCTGGGAGCAGGATGAACTCCGTCTCGGGGCCGGTCGCGGCAGCTTTCTCAGCTACGGCATGAACGTCTGGGGCGCGCCCTGCTGCGCCGATGCCTACGGCACCGGTACCTACTACAACCACGCGACCCTCGGCGAACGCAAGTCCACCACTGTCGTCTCCCCCGGCACCTTCATCGTGCTCGGCGACAGCAACTGGGATGTGCCCAAAGGCGGCGATGTGAACTGGTCGGCCTACATCGGCATGTATGCCGCCCGGCAATATCCGCTGGACATCCATCAGGGCAAATCAAACATTCTCTTTGGCGACGGTCACGTCGATCGCCTGCCGCCGGCGGACCTGGTCACCTTCTCGGCTGATCCGTATGTCCTCAAGCGCTGGCATCGCGACAACCAGGCGCACTGGCCGCAGTGAAAGAGCGTTGATTGCCCAGTGTGCGCGCGGCATGTCGTAACCACTGTTGAGGCCGCGTGTTCGCAAGGTGCTGGCAGCGTTAGAAATCCCTTCATTTCCGCTTGTGGAGATTGGCTCCGAATCTGGCACACATGTTGCATGAAGAGATGCGTCACAAGCGTGTCGCTCTTCGGCGCTGCAACGGCGCTGCTTTCGTTCCGGAGCGGACACTTGATTGTTTTAACCGAGTGGGACAAGCGCGTGCGATGCTTTACATCGGCGGCGCTGATGAGTCTCACGCATCGAGCAAAAAGGAGTGCACTATGAACATCGGCTACCTCATCGACATGGACGGCGTCATCTATCGCGGTTCGAATCTCATCCCCGGCGCGGACCGCTTCATCGAACAACTGCTCTCGCGCGAAATTTCCTTTACCTTTCTCACCAACAACAGCCAGCGCACCCGGCGCGATGTGGCGACGAAACTTCAGCGCATGGGCTTTGGCATCGGCGAGAAACACGTCTACACCTGCGCCATGGCCACCGCGCGATTCCTCGCTTCGCAGAAGTCCAACGGCACCGCGTTCGTCATCGGCGAAGGCGGCCTGCTCAACGCCCTGCATCAACACGGCTTCGCGATCGTCGATAAAGATCCGGACTTCGTCGTCGTCGGCGAAGGGCGCACGTTCAACGCGGAGATCATGGAGCAGGCTGTGAACCTGATCATGGCCGGGGCTCGGCTCGTCGCGACCAATCCCGATCCCAACTGCCCGACGCAGAACGGCACACGTCCCGGCTGCGGCGCGATCGTCGCCCTGCTCGAAAGCGCGACGGGCATCAAGGCCTTCAGCGTCGGCAAGCCCAGCCCGGTCATGATGCGCGGAGCGCGGAAGGAGATCGGCCTGAGCGCGAAGCAGACCGTCATGATCGGCGACACGATGGAGACCGATATCCTCGGCGGCATGCAACTGGGCTATCGCACGGTGCTCGTCTTCAGCGGCGGCACCAAACGCGACGACCTGCGGCGGTTTGCGTATCAGCCTGATCTGGTTGTCGAGTCCATCGCGGACCTGGATCACGACCGGCTCGCGGCGATGGCGGAGGAGGCACCCGAAGTGGGTGATGCCAGCGAGGTGGACGAGGCGTCGCTGAAACGAGTGGGGCAGGCGGCCTGAGGTGGAGGGCGGCGAGGGCAGATGCGGGCAGGCTGTAATGATTGCGATTGTCCCCTGGAGCTGCCGCATGGTTCGCATGAACGTCAACGAAGCCGCCCGTGATTTTGCCTCGCTCATTGAGCGTGTGGTGCGCGATGGTGAGAGTGTGGAATTGGAGAAGGATGAGCGTGTCGTGGCGCGGATCACGCCGGAGCCAGGCAAGGAATCCCTGCGGGTGAAGGATCTGAACGCATTTCTTAAATCATTGCCGAGGCTCGGCGATGATGCCGAGGCCTTCGCGAGCGATGTCGAGCGCATTCGAGATGAACAGCCGCCCGTGAGGGATTCATGGGCGGATTGATCGTTGACACTTCTGGATTCACTCCACACGCCTCAGCACCACCGCCTTCAAATCCATCACCTGCGCGCCCGGCTTCGTCAGTGCCTTCACGTTGAGCTGTGTCACGCCTTCACCCAGTTCGATGACGCCCAGCTTCAAAGGCTTCCACGTCGTGTCATACGTCTCCTTCCGGCTGACGCGATCGGCCACCTTCGGCACCGGCGGGTTCCATGACTCGGTGATCGTCCCTTCGATCGCAGCACCACCAACCTCGACGCGAACCTTCGCGCCGACGTTCTCCTGCGCACAGATGTAGTGCAGCGTCACTTCATACTTGCCCGCGCGCACGACTTCGATTGGCCAGGATGGATACGCCTTTGTGTCCGTCCAGTTCGTGATCCAGTCGTTGGCCCAGCCGCTCTTGCCGTGGTAGCTGATCCCCCCGGCATTGGCCTTGCCTTCAAGCAGCGCTTCGTGGCCCTTGAGTGTGACGATAGGCCATTCCTTATGCCCGACGTGCTGCGGCAGGTAGTTCACGCGGTCCTTCGTTGCTTCGCCGATCCACTTCGCGTAATCGTGGCCGAGCTTCGCGAGCACAGCCGAGTTCTCACGCACCACATCTTTCTTCTGCTCCGGGTCAGCGAGGATGTCATAGAGCTCCCACTTGCGATCGCCGCTGCGCACCGCCAGCCAGCGCTGCGTGCGCACCGCGCCTTTGCCGCCCCAGGTGCGGTAGAGCTGGCGGTCCGGCCAGTCTTCCTGTTTCATCTTCCCCAAGAGCAGCGGGGCGATGCTCTTGCCGTCGAGCGGCTTCGTCTCAGGCATCTTCACACCCGTGAGTTCGACCAGCGTCGGAAGGATGTCGATGTGAGCCGCGATGGGCTTGAACACCGTCCCCGCTTCGATCTTCCCTTTCCAGCGGATGAAACAAGGCACGCGCACCCCGCCTTCATCCACCGCGCCTTTGCGGCCTTTCATGTCGCCGTTGTATCGCGCCGAGTTGGGCCCGTTGTCCGTGATGAAGAGCACGATGGTGTTCTCACTCTGCTTCAGGTCATCGATCTTCGTCAGCAGTCGGGCGATGTTGTCATCGATGTTCTCCACCATCGCGTAAGCACAGGCGGTCGTGTCATCGAGCCCGCGCTTCTTGTACTTGTCGAAGTATTTATCCTCGACCTGCCAGGGCGAGTGCGGCGCGTTGTAAGGCACGTAACACAGCCAGGGCTTGCCGGCCTTGTGCTGCTCGTCGATGAACGCCAGCGCGAAGTCAGTGATCACGTTGGTGATGAAGCCTTTGCTCTGGAACGGTTCGCCGTTCTTTTCGAGCATCGTGTCGAAGTAGGTGTTCCAGTGTCCGCCGCAGAAACCGATGAAGGTGTCAAAGCCCTGGCCGTTGGGATGGTGCGGGTAGTTCGCGCCGTTGTGCCATTTGCCGAACGCGCCGGTGGCGTAGCCAGCCGCCTTGAAGATTTCGCCGAGGGTGACTTCTTCAGGCCGCATCGCCTCGGCATTGCGCGTCACGCCGTGAATATTCGATCGTTCGGAGTAACGCCCGGTCAGCAGCGAAGCCCGCGTCGGGGCGCACACCGGGCTGACGTAGAAGCGATCGATGCGCGCGCCCTCGCTCGCGATGCGGTCCATCGTCGGCGTATCGATCTTGTCGTTGTCATGCGAACGAATGTCACCCCAGCCCTGGTCGTCCGTCAGGATGAGAATGATGTTGGGCTTGGAGCTGTCTGCGAGCACCGTTGTGAACGCGCTATTCAAAAGACATGCGACGAAGAAAATCGTCGATGCCAAACGGGGAGCCGATCGGGCAGGAGTACTCATGATTGATTTCCTGTGTAGCTCAGCACGGTGACTGCGGGACAGGTGTTGACTCAAGATACTCGGACACCGCTGCGGATGTTCTGATGGAGGCGGAGGAACGAGCAGGTGATGAGGTCGCGGGATCGGCGACGGCTGACCTGAACGATCCGCGACTCCAAACGCCGCACCAGCTTCAGGCATCCGCCGCCCGCCAGGCACGCCTTCCCAGGGTTTTCCCGAGGTAGACACGTGTCTACCATACCCCCTACCCCCTGGTAGCCATTTTGACGTAAGCGTCGACAGCATATTGACTTGTCGGATGGCTACCCCCGTGTCTACCCCGTGTCTACCCCGTGTCTACTAGACACGGGTGGACACGAGCTTGATCTCGGATTGGGGCGGGTCGGTTGCATGAGAGGCGCCTCCGGCGGAAAGGGGCGACGGGCAACGCACAACACCCGCGGCCGAGGGCTTCGGCGCGGGCGAAAAGATACCTATATTATACCTAACGTGGTGCCTGCGTTCAAGTTCGACTGACCCATCGTGCGCCTTGAATCCGGGCGGCTCTTCGCTCCGGAGGAGTGGCAGTGTGTAACCACGGGTGAAGCGACGCGGCTCGGAGCGTCGCGCAAACCGTGGGTTCAGTCGTTGTTCGTTGTCACCGCCCCGGCAGGGGCGGCAGTGGGCTGCGGCTGCGCAATCACTGTCGCCCCATCCGGGGCGAGGAGAAAAGAACTGTCCCTGCCTCCACCATACTCCGCCCAAGGCCGAACGACGCCGCACTGCAAACCCATCCGCATCGGGTAACGCCGGGTGAGCAGAGCCGCGCGGGTGGGCGAGCAGACAGGTTGGACGTAGAACTGGTTGTGCCGCGTGCCCATCTTCGCGAGCCGATCGATGTGAGGCGTGGCGATCCTGCTGCCGTGATAACCGACATCGCCCCAGCCCAGGTCATCAGCGAGAAGGATGATGATGTTGGGCGGGGAGAGTTGGGCGCGGGCGGGGGAGGGGAGGAGTGTCCCCATGCAGATCACGATCAGCATGATCGCGGACAAGGGGAAGGTTGATCGTCGGGGAAGGCGGGTCATGGGGGATGTCCCTTCGCATGGTGTAGCGAGCAGCGACTGTGTTTCGTGTCAAGAGGGGTTGCGAGATTCTGGCGAGGTTGTTCAGATGACTGATTAATTTCCCTCAGACAGCCGATCATCGGCGATCATTCGGGCGGGGGGTAACCCGCGTAGAGGGAGACCGATTTTTGGCTCCTGCCTTCCACTTGCTGGATTACGGCACAACCCCAATCAGTACTAACGGAACCGCCGGAACTCCGCGGCCTTGGCGCGCCATGTCGTACAATGCCCCTTCGTAGTAACCCGGCCCGGAAGACATCTTCTCTTGCATTGCCTTCATCGGAAGAATTTCAACGCCCACGTCAATGGTGTTTCCAACATAGAAAGCCAAGTGCTTCACGAACAAGTCGTACGCAATAAAGCTGTATTTGCCGAACTGCACTTCAACGGCTACGCGGTTCTTCACGAAGTCTGTTTGATTGTACGAAAGGATTGGCCGTTTCCCCGCCTCTTCGATCCTTGTCTTCTGCTCCGCAGCCGTAAGCAGCAGCGTTTGCCGAATCAAAAAATAGTCGTCTGTCACCCAATAGGTGGTTCTGCTCTCGGCCCATCCGTTTACCGTGAAGCGATCTGAGAACGCACGATTGATTTCCTTGGGCGCATACAGCATCCTCCCTCGCATCGTCTTTTCCTTGCTTTCCTTCGTCCTCAGTGACTCCGCATCGATGGATGAGATTGTTTCTTCAATCTCGCCCCAAATGCTTTTCTGATGGACCATGATCCACTCGTAGCCGTTGAGATGAGAGTAGTAATTGGCGATTTTCAATCGATTCTCTCCGAATTCATGCGAACGGATTGCGGGCAACCGATTCGTTCCCAGGCGAGTATACCGGAGTGTTCATCGGTCGGGTCGCAAGAGTTCCGGCCGCCTCTTCGAGAATGCGGTCTGTAGCGATGGACACGTACTCCTCGACCACTTCCGCGCCTGCCGTGCGCCGGCCGTGTCGAATGGCTGCAATCGCGGTCGAACCAACGCCCATGAACGGGTCCACCACCAGGCCTTCTTTCACGGTCATGCTTAGAACTAGGCGCTCGATCAACTCAACGGGAAACTGGCAGGGATGGTCCGTCTTCTCGACATGGTTGTGTTTCACATTCGGAATTATCCAAAGATCGCCAGGGTTTTTCCCCAGAGGATTACACGAGTATTGACCCGCCTTCGGTCCCTTAAAGTATTTCTTGCCGGGATATTTCTGTGGAACGCGGATGGGGTCGATATCGAATATGTAGTCATCGGACTTAGTGAACCAGATGACAACTTCATAACGACCCGAGAATCGTTGGCTGCAATGCAGCCCATGCTCGAAGTGCCAAATGATCCGGTTTCGCATCCGCAACCCCGCGTCAGCGAAGATAGGGTAGAGTATTGTGTCGAGTGGAATTATCGCGCCGTTATCAACATAATTACCGACCTGCCAGCAGATGCTGCCGCGATTGCTGACGACTCGAATACACTCGCGGATGATGGCGGCTTGTTGCTGGATATATGCCTTCAAGTTCAGGCGCTTTTCATACTCTTTTCCGATATTATACGGCGGTGAAGTGACGACCAAATCTGCCGCGCCACGCGGAATTGTGCCCAGTAGATCGAGACAGTCACCATGAAACAGGGTGACGTCATTGCGCCGATCAAAGGTGCTGGCGATTTGGAGCGTTTTCGCCCTTGACGGCGCACCAAACTCCAATTTGGCTGTAGCGGTACGACGAGTTCGCATCCCTGCTCGACTCATTGTTCACGTTCCTTTGGCACCTTTTAAGGAGAATAGCCAATCGAGCGTCGCCATGCAACGAGAAGCACGCGATGCAAGCGAGGAGGTTCGGCTGAATCCGCGAAGCCGAACCTCCGGACGACGGCGCGCCATTCCCCCATCTATCACAAGCCTTCAACGGTGGACTTCCACGCCCCTCAGCCCACCCTGCGCGCACTTCGTTTTCTTCACGCGGAGAACCCCGCGGCCTCACACCTGCTTCCCCACCACCCCCATCGCCGCCAGGATGATGAGTGTCGCTCCGCCCGCCAGCATCACCGCGCCGATGGCCTTCATGAGTTTGCTCTGCCAGCCGAGGCTGCCGGTCAGTTGCTCTTCGGAGCGCGTGCTGATGAAGAACTTGCCTGCCCCTTTGGTCACGCGCAGGCTGCCGCCGTCGGCGACGACGTTGCCGAGGATGTAAAGCGCCTGGCCCACAGCGATCGCGCGGGTGCGGATCTTCTCGCGGTTGGGCGTGAAGCTGGCGAGCGCGCCCAGGATGGAGCCCATCACGCCGCCGCCGCTGTCGCGCTCATTGAGATAACGGTCGGCGACGACGGGGCAATCCATCTTCGCCCCGCGCGGCTCGACGTTCACCGAACCGGTCGCATCCGTCACGACGAAGGTCGATCCGCTGGTGCCCGAGTCGATCGTCCGCCATTCCTCCTTCTCCTTGCCGTCGCTGTCACGCACGCGCTCGCGGCGCTGGACTTCGTATTCGTAATAGACACAGGCGATGTCGCTGCCCGGCGCGGTCAGCGGGGCGTCGGCGTCGGCGATGCCTTTGATCTCCACATGCGAGCCGCCTTGAAGCTTGCCGATGTCAGAGGTCGGCATCTGGGTCATCGTGGCCAGGAGTTTGCCTTTGCTGATGCCAACGAGCAGGACGATGAGGCCGATGACGAGAACGATGCCGCCGATGGCGTAGAACATGGTGACCTCCGTGAGCAAAGTGGAAGTGGAAGGATGTTATCAGAAGGGCGGGGTGCCTTGATCTTTGGCCGCGCGTCGTTCGTCGGGCTGCCCCACGTCAGTCGC
>JBBDXA010000121.1:0-29846 GCA_040902585.1 Phycisphaeraceae bacterium | reverse complement strand
CGACGCCCGCGCGGCCAAGCCCGCGCTGGAGACCCTCAAGGAACACCTGCGCTCGCCGATCTATAGCCGGCGCAGCGCGGCCCTGACCGCTGCGCAGACGCTGGGCCCGCACGCGGCGGACCTTCTGCCCGCCATCATCGAAGCGGCGAAGCTTGAGAAATACCGGCGTCCGCACATGGATGCCATCGCCGCGATGGGCCCAGCGGCCGCACAGGCCGTTCCGTATCTTCTTGAAGTCCTGCATTCGAAGGATCAGGCGGATGTGCGCGAGCGTGCCGCGATGGCGCTGGGCGCGATCGGCGCGAAGGCGGCTGCGGCGGTGCCCGACCTGATCAAGGCCATGCGCCATGAAGAGCACGTGATTTCCTACGCCGCAATCGATGCGCTCGGGCAAATGGGCGATGCCAGTGCCGATGCGGTGCCGGTAATGATCAAGCTGCTGGAACAGCCTTTCGGCGCGGGCGAGGATGGACGACATCACGTGCTGCGCGCCCTGGCGAAGCTGGGCCCGAAGCTGGCGGCGCAGGCGGGGCCCGCAGCGGCGCAGATCATCTCCGGACGCGAAGGCGCCAAGCTCAAGGCGACTGCCGCACAGACCCTGCCGAAGTTCTGTCCCGACCCGCCGAAGGGCTTGATCGAGGAGATGACCTCGCTCGCGGGCGATCGTGACTTTCGACTGGGGTAGGTGATGCTCGAAAGCCTGGGCGACTACGGCGACAAGGCGAAGGCCGCCGCACCGGCGCTGCGAAAGCTCTTCGACAACTCGATGAAGGATCCGCGAACGCCCCTGGGTTCCGCGCCGCTCGCCTGCGCCCTGGTGCGAATCAGCGATGATCGCGCCGCCCTGCGCGCTCTTCATGACGGCGCAGCACCGAGGATTCCTTTCTTGAATCAGCTAGTGGTCGCGGGCTACCTGGCGCGGGCAAGGCCGGATGATCCCCTGCCGGTGCAGGCGATGGAACGCTGGGTGCGATCCAAGGGCCGGGACTTCGACCCTGCGACCAGCCGGGATCAGGTCATCATGATCACGTCGCATTCGAAGGACGCGTTTCCCGGGCTGATCCGGCTCATGGAAGATCGTGAAGCGTTTGTGCGGATACGGGCGCTGACGATGCTCGGAAACCTGCGCGAAGAAGGCATCGCGGCCATTGCGGATGTGGTCAAGGCATTGAATGATGAAGATGCCCAGGTCCGTGATGCAGCCGCCTTGACGCTGAACCAGTTGGAACGAGCGGCCAGCCGCCCCTGATGCGCGCCGGCTTCACGCAAAGGTCGCTCATCATCGTGGCAGTTCGATCAGCCATTGCTCGAAGTCGAAATTCCCCGTCCGCCGACGGAGCAGGACGCGATCCCCGCCAATCGCTTCCAGTGTTGTGGCAGTATCGATGAAGGGCGGGACCTTGTACTGCCGCACCTTCTGCGTCGCCAGATCAACCTCCGCCAGCGCGCCGAAGTCGCCATGCACCAAGAGCGAGCCGCGCTGGGAATCGAATCGGGCAAACGTCGGATCGGCTGAATGAACAAAGAGCGGCTTGTCCAGCTTGTTCACGTCGTACACCGCCACACCGCTGAGATACTGGTGAGGCATCCGCTCGACCTCGGCAACAGGCACGGGCCAGGCCGCGAGATGCTTTCCATCGGGACTGATCGACAGTTGCGGACTATTTCGGTCGTTGTCCGGCGGACTGACCATGTCCAGCAGCAGCACATTGTTGACGATCTTGATCCGACAGATTCGGCGATTGCTCACGACGAACAGATAGTTTCCGTCAGGCGAGAGGACCGGCATGCGCGCCTGCTGCACCGGGAACGGGCTGTCGAAGCCCGGCAGCGGCCGCGCCAGTTGCGGCGTCCGCTTCAAATCCTTCCACTGAACCGTCGGCAGCGACTTGCCCGTGCCGCAGTCGGCCACCGTGACCGCGTCCCAGTTCACGATCGCGATTCGATCGGTTTCCTCCGAGGCGGCAATGCTCGGCCCGATGCCGCTGTGAAAGCTCACGTTGGTCCCGCGCGTCATGTCACTGCGCCGGATCAGCGTGGCGCTGCTGGAAAGAAGAACGACGAATTGCTTCGTCAATACGACATCGAACGGCGACAGGCCGCGCAGATCGATGGACTTGATCTCTTTGCCGGTCTTCGCGTCGATCTTGCTGAGCCTGCCGTTCTGAAACTCATACCCTTCGCGCCCGTTGCTCGAGTAGGCGACGAACGCGGGAGGACGCCCTTCGCGCTGCTTCGCATTTACCGCGGGGATGACGACAGGCGGATCGAACACCGGCTTCGTCCGCGTCGTCAGGGCCGGCGGCTCCACCCAGAGCAGTTGATCCTTCGTCAGCGCGAGCAGGTTGCCGGTGGCGCGATCGAGTTGGAGCAACTGAACATCGTAAAGATGCCTGGCGGGATGATCGGGCTTGTCGTAGTTGCCCGTGCGGTAACAGTGCTGCGGAGAAAGGCGGCCGTTCATCTCATACGCACCGATGCCGCCGCCATATTTCTCGCCGATGTAGATCAGGCCGCGGTCGATATCAAACGCCAGCGCCGTCCCCTGCCCGACGCCGGCGATGGGCTGCTCCGGATCGTTCAATGCGACGATCGTCATGCCCTGGCCGACGAGGCGCATGCCCGGCGAAGGCTGCCTCCCGGAGTGCGATGTAGGGCCCGCGGCCCACTGCGAATCGCTGCTGACCGGTACGCCCAAATCACCCGGAGCCAGCGCCGCCCCGCCCTTCCACTTCAACTCCAGACCATCGACTTCAAACAGGACGCCGACGCAGATCATGGTCTTACCATCGGGCGTGAGCTGGGGGCGACCAAAAGTGACGGGCCGCCGCACTTTCGCATTCGGCGGATTCCAGTCCGCGTTCAGCTTCGCCGCCGACAGCGTGGCGTGAATCTCGCCGCGAGCCAGATCGATCACGGCAAGTTTGTCGCGGTCGCTGTAGCTGACGAAGGCGACGCTCGCGCCCGCCGCTGCCGTAACGTCAACCATGCCGGGAACAGGGATGACGCGCTTGGGATTGAGCGTGCTCACGTCGAACACCCAGAGTTCCTGCGGTTGCTTCGTCGCGGCAACAACGCCCTCCGACGAGAGCGCCAGACCCACGCACTCCTTTCCCAATTCGACCAGTCGTTCATTGATGAGGTTCGGCAAGCTGACCTGATGCAGAACCCCCGCCTTCTTTTCAAGCAGAAACAGGAACTTTTCATCAATAGAGATGGGCATGGCGGGCACCAGTTCACCGGCCGCCAACGTAAGCGGCGTCACCGCGCCGCCGTGCATCGCTTCCCGCTTCTTGCGCAGGTTCGATCGCTCGACCACGACCTTGATATCCGCAAGCGCGGCAGCCCCGGCTGCCTGCGCCGCATTCCCAAGCCACTCTTCTCGCGTCACCTTCACTGCCAGGTCCGGTGATGCGCCGTCGAGGCTGATCCACTGAATCTTCTCCGTCGTCAACGCCAGCATTCGATGGCCCGCCGGATGGACGAGCAACTGCCGGGCACCTGCGTACTTCGTGCCTGTATTGGTGGACTTCTTGGAGTCATCCACGCGGTAAACACTCTGCTCGGAACCCACCGCGTTGTAGACAACCAGGTAACCGCCATCGCCCAGCGCGTACGCCTGCCTGGCTGCCGCGTCCAGATTCACCTGCGGATTGAAATAGTCGCAGTTGATCACGAGCGCGGGCGCAGTCAGATTGGCCGCGGGAAAAATCTCCGTACGGTAAAGGGTGTTGCTCTTTCCGGTGACCGGCACTTCCCGCCGAACTTCCATGAGAGTCTGGCGGACGTACACGCCGTCCGGATCGAAGTAAAAGCGGGTGGGCTGTTCCGTCTTGCCCGGAGACAACTGAAGAATCAGATCGGTCCCCTGGATATCAAACAGGTAGCAGCGCGACCCGGTAAACAGACTGAAGGCCTTGCCGTCAGGCGTCGCTTCGACTCCGAGAACATCACTGAAGAGTGTCGTTACAAGCTGCTTGACGCCGCTATCTTCGCGCCACGCTTTCAGCGGTGACTTCGCCGCACCGTGAATCACCGCGCCGCTTTGCAGATCAATGAGCCGAACGCTCCTGCCGTCGCGGCCGCGGGCGGACACGGCCAGCGCCAGCGACATCTTCCGATTCGTCGCCACGCGTTCGACATCACCCACCTGCACCCGGTTCTTCACTTCGAATGTCGCCTCGTCCACGACGATCAGTTCCTGCCGCGCCCGAGCCGTGATCACCAGACCTTCGGCGCTGACCGTCATGTGACTGCATTCGGTGCCCAGGTCGAGGAAGAGCTTCTCCGTCAGATCAGGCAGCGATACGCGGCGAAGCATGCCGTCGCTCTGGAGGATGATCGCGCTGGCGCCGTCGGCCGACCAGTGCATGAACGGCAACACCTTCGCCGCCTCCAGCTTCAACGGCACGAGCGTGGCGTCCTTGATCTTCGTCAACGGGGCCCGCAGGAGTTTGCTCCCGACAACAGGTTTCACGTCAGAAACCGGCGCACCCGTGCCGCCGGCCTTTCCCAGGCCTGTCGGATCGACCACCCATTTCGCCTTGCCGCGATCGATCGCGAAGAACCTCGCGCCTTTCGGATGCACCACCGGCGTGCCATCGATGTCGTATCGCTTCAACGCGGCCCCGGTCTTCATGTCGAAGGCCGTGATGCGGTCGCCATGAAACACCTTGCCGTAGACCACGCCGCTGCCGCCCGGGCCGAAAGCATAGATGCGCATGGCAGGGATCGAGATGATGGGCTTCGTCAGATCATTCACGTCGCAAATCACCGCGCCATACTGGCTCTGCACCAGGTCCGGGCCGGATGATGCGAAATATTTGCCGTCATCGCTGATGACGATGTTGGCGGTATTGCTGGTGACGCGCGGGCCGATCTCTTCGTAAGCGATGTCCGCCTCCGACACGCTCAGGCGCAGGAATGAGCCGCCGCCTTCGCCGATCATGTGCTTGCCGGTCGCAAGGAGATTGAGGCTGGCCGCGCTGCCCCGAGCAATCCTGGCGGCAGGCGAACGCTTCGCGTTGGCGAAGCCCGGGATCTGCACCGGCGAAAGACTCTTGATCAGCCGCTCCTGCTGGAGGTCGATGATGTGAACATTCTGCACGTGCGTCTGAAAGTGAATCGCATAGGCGAAGCCGGTGTTCGCAGATGCCATCACGAAGTCAGCCGACCCCACCGCGACCTTGGCCTTGACTTCTAGGATCCGCGACAGGAGCCAGACCTGCGCCTTGTCCTGCCGCTCGCGCACCAGCGCGACGACACCGAGGGAACTGTTGGCCAGACTGATGACGTCGTAGTTGATGGCGATGTGAGCGTGCTGCTTCATGTCCTCGGTGCCATAGGCACTGATGGAATAGGTCTTGAATCCGCGGTCCGAAACCCGGTTGAGCTTTGGATCGATATGCACGATGTAAGCGAGCTTGCCGTCGGGTGAAAACATCACCGGTCCGACGTCTTGCAGAGGCAACTCCGTGATGATTGGCGAATCCGCCGCACGCGCTGGCGTTGCGAAACCGGGTAGTGCGATCAAGAAGACAAGCGCCATAGGGATCGACAGCGGCCAGCCTGACGACATCCGTCGGTGATTCGACATGTTGCACCTCCACGGACGGGTGAATGATGGAAAAGCGTGCCGGTGGTTGACTCCAATGTTCTCCCACCGCAAACCCAAGCGGAAACCCGCCACAGTATCACACACCGATCGAGGGATCGCCAGTTTGTCGATCAAATCATACAGGTCCGCCAGGTCCGATTCATCTCGGCAGGAAGTTGAACACCGACGACATCCGGGCATGGTCAATGAGAGTGACGGTCACTTGGGTTTCCTGGGTTGAACCATCCGGGCTGCCTGATCCACGACGCCGCGGAATCGGGTCTGCCAGGTGCCTTCGCGGATCAGGTACAAAAGACGGTCGGCCTCCTCGCCACGATTGACGCGGCGCAGAAACTGTGCCCGCTCCAGGAGCCAGTTCGGATTGGTCGATTCGGCATCGAAGGCGGCGGCGTAGGCGCGGTCGGCGGTGTCCACCTGCCCTTGCGCGTCCAGCGAATGTGCCAGTCGGCCCCATGCTTGCGCATCGTGCCCTCGGCCAGCCAGGGGCGTTGTCTCGTAAGCCCACGCCAGCTCCTTTTCGCCCAGCCTGCGCAGGGCGCGGGCGGCAAGAGATGACACGAGATCCACATCCGGATCGATCGCACGCCAGCGGTCGGCGGCACGCACGATCTTCGCCGCCATCGGCTTGGCCGCTCGGGCGTCCACCTGCGGCAAGCCTTCAGCCAGCGACGCATAGGCGATGAGCAATCGCTCGTAGTCATCGCGGAACGGTTCGAGCTGAATGACATCGCCAAGACGGGCATAGTCCGCCTCGACAGCGCGCTCGAAGTAAGTGACGACGCGGTCCATCGTGCCGCGACCATAGGCCAGGGCCGCGCCCAGGCGGAACAGCTCGGTGTTGATCCGATCGTTGCTCCAGGCGAGTTGCTCCTTCAGGTGCGGCTCAACGGCGGCTTCGGCGCGATCGACCTGATTGACGGCCAGGTAGTACCGCGCCGCAGCCAGCGCCAGTTCGAGTTGCTGTTCACGCTCATGCTTGGGCGAAGGCTTCGCCGCGCGAGCGTGAGGCGCACTATCGATCCTCTCATTCCCTTCCACCAGCGAGGGTGGATCAGCCAGGATCGTCTGGGCTTGGGCAAAATCTCTTAACCCCCACACCGCGCGCAACTGCGAGAACAGATGAACCAGGCTCAGATGATTCTCCGGCGTGGACTTGATGACCAGGCAACCGTTCAGTTCACGAATGCTGCCGACCTCTCCGCCGCGCGAGGCCCATTCATCCGGCGTGCCCACGGTATCCATGATCATCGTGGTCACGTGATCGATGAACGCCTGGCTCGACTGCAAGTTGGTATCCGCTTCATCCTGATTCAGCGAAAGCAGATCGCGGATGTCGTAGACGCGCGTGTCGGTCGTTCGCTGAAGGTCGTTCTTCGTGGAAATGTGGACGACGCCTTCGATGATCGCAAACCACGGCCTGTCGCCCAGCTTCAGGTCGGGCATCGATTGTCCGGCCAGTTGCAGGACCATCCGCAGCGCCTGCTCGGCGGGCACGTGGTTGAGCTGGATATTGATTCGCGTGCCCTGCTCGATGCCGGCCTCCTCCAGAGCGGCCCAGTTGACGAAGAAGTTCACACCCGTCGTGTTGCGGAAATAGTCGATCACGTTGACGAGCTTGTTGTCTTCAAAGTTGACGGGAAGCGGGTCCTGGAGTTTGAACTTCACACGACGGTTGATCAGGCTGTCACCCGCGTCTTCGGTGAACGCGCCCAGGCGCATGGCCGTGCGCTGAGGCCAGTCGGAGGGATAGGTGATCAGCTCGCTATAGGGAATCGTCGCTTCCGTGAGTTCGCTGGAACGGCGGGCGATGCGAAGGTCAGGCTCCAAAGAACCTGGCCACGACTGTTCCCGTCGCGAGCGGCCGCTGTTGGAACCGCGCGGGGCGTCGAAGAAGGGATTGGTCTGTTCGATGAGCTCCGTGCTGTGCCGGGCGATGCGCAGACTGCGCTCGCGAATGTAGGCCCGCGATCGCACGGCGATCTGCGAGTCCTCCACCATCATCTTCATCGCCTCAGCGGCTGGATTACCCGGTTCAATGAACAGCGCCTGATTGATAAGCTGAATCGAACGCTCGTAGTCCTGCACCTTGCGCAGGTCGGCGGCGCGCTGGAGCAGTCGCTGCACGGCGTCCATCTGCTCGATCTTCGAGGTCATGCGGCGCATCTGCGCATCCTGTGCGTCCACGGATGACTGGTGAGCCTGATGCGCCCCGTCAGCCGAAGCCGCAGCTTTGGAGATCAGCTCAAAGGAATCGTTCGCGCGGCTGCGCAGCTCGGTGTATTGCGCTGCTCCAAGCACATGGCGTGCATTATCGATACGGATCTTGGCCTGCTGGATCGCGTCGATCGCGGCGTTGAAGTTCTTCGCGCTGGCCTCCTGATTGGCTTTGGCCATCAGTTCGGCATATTCCGCCGTCGCGGCCTGCGCGCTGACTTGAATCTCCGCCATGGCAGTACCCGCCAGATCGCGCGGGACAAACGAGCTACTAGCCTTCGCTTCCACAACGGCCAGCGCCTTCTTGTATTGCCCATTGTCAGGATCGAGAGTCATGGCATCGCTGTAACACTTCGCCGCGAGTCGGAACAGGCCCCTTGCCTCCGCCTGTTGCCCTTCAACAAACTTCTCCTGCGCGACCAGCCTGCGCGCCTGGGCGAAGGGATCGTCGTCGTTCTGCTTCGCCGGATTCGCCTGCACCTGCGGATTCTTCACCGCTGCCGCGGGCGGGTCTTCCAACAGCACCGGCACGTTGTAAGGCGCCCAGTTCTCGCGCCGGCCGTGCTTGACCTTGTACTGCTCGTACATCGCGTCGTTCTCAAGAACCAGCAGCGAGGTGTAGGGCGACATCACATGCATGGCCTGACTCAGCTTCACAATGCCATCGCGGTGCGCTGCGATGGCGGCCTCGTCTTCTTCGGGCGGCGGCGAGACGACCAGTCGATCCAGTTCCAACTTTGCCCACGAGCGCGGCAGATAGCCCGCGTGATAGGTGACCAGCGCCGCCTGCACCTTGCGTTCAAACGGTTGCCCGTTGAGCCGGCCCGTGACGGTGAACTTGGTAAGTAATTCCGCGCCGAAGACGGCCGCATCGAGTCGAGTCACCGCGCATAGTTCCTGTCCGTGGATGAGCGAATCTTCAAAGGGAATAACAGCGAGGGTAGGCCGATCATCGAGCGTGACTTTCACATCCAGCAGCCTGGGCGAGTTGAGTGTGGAGAACAACTCGAACGCCCGCCAGCCGACGGATTCATCGGGGTTGATCTGCGTGACGTAGCCGCCCGTGCGCGACGCCGCCTGCTGCATCCACGTTCGTGCCCCGCGCCGGCCAACCATGACGCCGACGTATTCCATCCCGGGCGGAATCAACTCCAGCAGCTTGCGCTCGTCGCGCGTTCCCAGCACGGGCGTGGCCGAGCCCAAGTGAATAAGGACGCGATGCGGCGCAGGTTCGGTTTCGTTCGCTTTGGCTTGTGCCGCCCCGGCAGCCGTGAGCGCGCGCTCCAGATCAAGCGCCCCGATCAGATGGGCCTGCTCAGCAAACGCGACCGCGGCCCTGACTTGCTCGGCCGTCACCGGCTGCGGCTCATCGCGCCACGCCTGCGCCTTCGTGTTCGCGGTCAATACGCTGAAAGTGTCATCGTGGCCGGCGTTCTCCAGCAGCGTGCGCATGATGCGAATCTGCGTTCGCGCCAGGAGCGGATTGCGGTCGGCTGAGGTCTCCAACAGGAACACCCAATGCCGGCGAGGGCTCACCTGCTCGCGCGGAAGGTCGGGCTGATAGCGAAGCATGAGATACCGCTGGCCTTGGTGAAGGTCCGTCGCCAGGCGGGCCGACTCAGGCGCCGGCAGCGCTTGGGCCTTCAAGCTGAGCACGATGTCGCGGTCGAGCGAGGTCCAATTCGTCGCGGCAGCCAGCAGCAGATCGCCGCCCTGCTTTCTGGTGGTCAGGTCGTGCGAAGGGCTGGTGACTTCAAGCTTTTCACCTTCGCAAACGAGCATGCGCAGCGACCACTGCGCCGCCTCGGCGGGGCGCTGGGTGCCGGCGCGGTCAGCCGACGCATTGGCGAACTCTGCCGCGCTGGTGTGACCGGCGGGGAAGCGATACGTCGCGATGCCGTAGGCGGCATCGAGCTTCTGCGTGTAGCAGAGGATGATGCGTTTCTCTTCGCGAGGCTCGATCGGGAAGACACGCATCTTGAAAGTGGTGCCGTCGATCCATTCAAGCAGGGCCGGATCGCGACGGGCGTAGCGAATCTCTTCGAATATGTCGCGAGCCCGGTTGCGTTCAACCATGCCGCCTTCCATCAGCCTTTTGCCGACGTACATGGCCAGGCGGGAGATCGAGGCATCGGCCGGCAACGGGAAGATGAAGGTGCCTTCGACTCGCGCCTGTTCGTGGTTGAAGTAGGTCTGATCGACGGTGGTGCGCGCGAAGCCGTCTTCGATATGGACATCCACGTGGTACCGCCGCAGTGAAAGGCGATGCTCTTGCCCGGCATCATCGAGCACGACCAGCGCTCCCCCGGCATAGGCACTGGCGGGTATAAGCGCGGCGTCGGCGGCGGTCATCAGTTCGCGCGTCCATGCGAGCGCATGCGCGGCCCGCGGCGCGGGCATCGTCTGGTCATCCGTCGAACTCCACTGCTCACCCGCTTCAACGAGACGCTCAACGCCTGCGACGCGGACTTTGCCTTGCGTCACCAGGAGCGAAGTGGCCGCCTTGCCGGCGGCATACGTTTGTCCTTCGATGACATCGACGGCAAAGCGAGTTCCCAAGGCCGTGAACTTGCGGTCGGGGGTGGTGACGGTGAACGTGGCTAAATCGCCAGCCGTTTGAGGTGAGGGCGCGACCTCGATGTATACGCTCCCCCGGGTGACGCTCAACTGACGAGCGGCGATGATGCGCACCGATGTGTCCCCATTCAGGTAGACCACACTGCCATCGTTCAGCGACACGCGGCGGCGCTGGTCTTTGCCCGTTGTAATCGATTGACCCACACTGACAGCCACACTCTGCTTTGCGGGAGTGGCGGGTTGAGCGACCAGATAGTTCATCGCCGGCTGCGCCTGGCGCGGAGCAGGCACCGACGGATTAGCCTGTTGCGGTTCGGTTGCGATGGTGTTTGGCGGCAGCGAATGCTGCGATAAATGCCGCCATGTATGCCAACCCAGGCCCAGCACCATCGTCAACACCGCAGCCACGCCCAGCCAGCGTGCGATGCGCGATGGTTGGTGTGGAACAGCATCCGCGCGAGTCGCTACCTGCTGCGTGCGCGCTCGGGCCGCGGCGCGCATGGCTTCAACGGTGCGGGCCGTGAACCGGGCATCGGGATGCTGCGGCCGATAGGCATGCTGCAAAAGGTGAGCGACGTTCTCGTCACCGATAGTCGAATGCTCGCCGGCTGCCTGCGCTGGATTTCCGGTGGGTTCTGAATCAGGATCATGGGTCATCGTGAAGACCTCCGCTAATGCTCGGTCGCAACGGACCGAGCCGAAACTCACGGCTACGCCATCTCTCGATCATCAACAGAGACGTTGCGGGCAATGGCCAGGAACGTCTCTCGAAACGCCAGGCGGGCGCGCGTCAGTAATGACTCGACCGCCTTCTCACTTTCGCCGCCGGCTTCAGCGATGTCGCGCACGCTCTGCCCCTGCACGTACTTGGCCTCAAGTGCCGCGCGATATCGATTGGGTAGCTGCGCCATGGTGGCACCGACCATCTGCCGCGTTTCTTCGCGGTCGATCTGTGCTTCTTCCAGAGGGGCATCGTCGAGTCGGCTGTAGATATGAAGCAATTCCTGATCGATGCGTGTCCACAGGTGATCGAGGCTTCGAGCGCCCTGCACTTTCGACTGCGTCGCCAGCTGCGCCAGCGCTCTTCTGATTTCGTTGCGGGCAAGTCCTGTCAGCCAGGGAAAGATGTCGCCTTCGGCTCGCAGGGGTTCATATTTGTGGATATCGCGAATTGCCCGGACGAGCGTTTCCTGGACAACGTCTTCGCACAGCTCCCGCCGCCCGCCCACGCGATACAGGCAGAAACGGTACAGCGGCTCCATTGCCTGGTGGGCCAGCAATTCGGCAGCGGCTTCGTCGCCGATCATGGCTCTGCGATGCCACGCTGGATCAAACAGATTCGTCACAGGATTGTTCCCTGGCACAGGGGAGGCGGGGACCGCGGGAGCTGGCTCTAATAGATTATGTCAGAGGCGGACAACCATCCTTCGCAAATAATTCGAGCGGCGGATCATTTCTGCCGCTGGTTCCACTCCCGCAACCTCATTTCGGCATCGGCATCTTCGCGGAAACGTCCTTGCGCCAGGATTCCAGTTTCGCACGCAATTCGGCTGCCTTCTTGGAATTCGTATTGGCCAGATCGTTCTGCTCGCCGGGATCATCTTTCAAGTTGAATAGCTGAACGGTCTGATTCTCGAAATACTCGATCAGCTTGTAGTCGCTATCGCGGATGGCTCCGCTCGGGCTCTGCATGCCGTGATTGCTGTAGTGAGGAAAGTGCCAGTACACCGCCCCACGTTCGAAGGGTTCGCCCTTGACCGCGGCGGCGAAACTCTTGCCATCCACGTGCTGACTCGGCTTGGCGGGGAGGCCGGCCATTTCTAATAGCGTCGGGTAAAAGTCCGGGCTGATGACCGGCTCGTTGCAGACAGCACCCTCTTTCCCCTTCGCGGGCCACTTGACGATCATCGGCACGCGGATGCCGCCCTCATAAATCCAGCCTTTGCCGCCGCGCAAAGGAAGATTGGAAGTCGAATACGCCTGGTCCAACAGCGTGGGTTGGATGACACGCGCGGGGTTGCCGAAGTTCGCGCCTGACATTCCGCCGTTGTCCGAGTAGAACACGATGATGGTGTTGTCGGTCAAGCCCAGCGCTTCGAGCTTCGCCTTGACGCGGCCGAGGCTCTCGTCCATGGACTCGACCATCGCGGCAAATTCCACATTGTCCTGGTGCTGCTTGATCTTGACCGTGCGCTGTGGCAGGACCTTGTATGGCTCATACGCGCGCTCGTTGATCAGTAGATCGAACTGTTTGCGAGACAGCGGTTGCTTGTCATCGGGATTGCCTTCGAGAATGAACGCAGAGGCTTTAGGTCGCGTCGTGGTCGCCAGCTTCTTTCGGTATTTCTCGACGAGGTCCGGCCGACCCTGGATCGGATCATGCACGGCGAAGTGAGACAGGTACAGGAAGAACGGTCTGTCCTTGTTCTTCTCCACGAACTTGAGTGCTTCGTCGGTCAGCCGATCGGTCAGGTATTGACCGGGCTGCTCCGCGATGCCTTCGAGCTTGAACGGCACGAGGTAGCCCGAAGCCGGCCAGCCCTTGTTCCACCGGGGCACCTGCGCAACAAATCCCTGCGCGATCGGTCCATTCGGTTCCTCACCGAGATGCCACTTGCCGAAGTGTCCCGTCGTGTAGCCATGTGCTTTGAGCGCCTCGGCAAGGGTGGTTTCCTCCAGTGCCAGGTGCGATGCCTTTTCCGCGCTCTTGAGGACTTGGAAGTCGTAATCCCGTCGGCCGGGCAGCCAGTCGGTGAGCCCGAGTCGGGCCGGATACTTGCCGGTCATGATGCTGGCGCGCGTGGGCGAGCAGACATGGCAGGCGGCGTAGGCATGGGTGAAGCGCACACCTTCTTTCGCGAGCCGATCGATGTTGGGAGTCTCGTAGAAGCTGCTGCCGAAGCAACCGACATCAGTCCAGCCCAGATCATCGACCAGGAAAAAGACGATGTTGGGCGGAGCATCGGCTCGTCCCACCTGCGGCGGTGCAGTCTCGGCGAAGACGGGTTTAGGAACCATCCATGCCACCAGAGCGAGCGCCAAGATGATCAGTGCGACTTGAAAGAGTCTCATTTTGCATCTCCAATCTGAGCTACTGACGGCTGCACAGTTTCCCTCGACTCTTTGATTCCAATCACGCAACTCGTTGAATTCTAATCAGGATCATCGGGATGCGAGACACTCAATTTCCCGTCGTAACAACGCTTCCAGCCATCTCTTACTCTCATCGACCGCTCTCTCCCTTCGCCCAGCCGCCGAGTTGGGATCATGAGTTGCAAACCCTGCCGCACGTGCCAGAGCACGCTAAGCTGTGGGGCGTGGACTATTTTGACAGGACCGATTCACGGCTTGCACCGACCTGGAATTCAAAAAATGCGACATGACGACCCCGTCAACACTTCACTGCTGCGGGCCTTGAGCATCACACTACTATTTGCCTCCGCGCTGAACGCACAGGAGCCTGCTTCGTTCCCGGACCGGGCTTCATTCGCCGCCCATCCGCGGCCGTACGCGAAAGTCGCGCCTTCCACCTTCCAGTTGGGAGGGGACGCCTTCCGATGATCTGAAGGTCGAAGTATGGGCGACCTCGCCGCTCATCTTTTCGCCCGTGGCGATGGACGTGGACTCGAAGGGGCGGCTGTGGTGTACCGAAGGTATCGACTACAGCACGGGTCGGCGCATCAATGCAGGGCAATCCATCGTCGTAGTCACCGACTCCGACCATGACGGCAAGGCTGATCAATCGCACGTTTTCGTTACCGAAAAAGGACTGCGACACGCACCGCTGGGTATCGCGGTGTTCGACAATAAGATCGTGCTGTCCGCCACACCTGACCTGATCGTGTACACCGATGTCAATCGCAACGCTGTGTTCGATCATGATGTAGACAAGCGTGAAGTGCTGCTTAGCGGATTTCAAGGCGGCGGGCACGATCACACGCTGCACGCCGCGGTCGGCGCGCCCAGCGGACAGTGGTATTTCAGCTACGGAAACATGGGCGCGAACATCAGAACTACCGACGGCAAACAATTCATCTCCGCGTGCTACTACGGCAACGCGGGCATGATCGGCAAGGACAGCTCCGATGGGCACCGCTACGTCGGCGGCGTGGCCATGCGCGTCAACCCTGATGGCACGGGCCTGAGCGTCGTCGGGCAGAACCTGCGCAACACGCACGACATGGCGGTCACCAGCTTCGGCGATGGCTGTGCGCAACATGGATGTCACCAACGTCTCGCTGCACGATGAAAACTTCTGGCCCAGCATCACCCAAACGTACGAAGGCCGCGTCTATCTCGTTGACGGGGCTCGCACCATTCTCGTCCGCGTGAATGGATTGAAAACTCTTCAGCGACTACCCGACACCACACTTACGGTCACGGCTGACGATCTGAAGCTCTGCCAGGCAAGCCCGGCGTGACCTACCGCGCCGAACTGGGCGTTCTTCGCGGTTCCAACGGCCAGACCACGCAGCGCGTCTACTGGAGCAACAAGGCCACTGCCATCACTGCGGACATCCCCAGCGAAGCCGAACTGATGCCTCGCCTTTGGGGAAAGTGGATAGTTATCGGTGAGTGATCCGCACGGCGTCGTGCGCGTTGGTCGCTACTACTTAAACCTGAACGTCTCACTCTGCACGACGCCGTGGATGATGGACCTCAATCCGTAATTGTCCTTGGCGACGTTTTTCACGATGGTCTCGATGGCCTGTCGATCCACAGGCGTCGTGGCCTGACCCGTGGCATAGATCAGCAGGTGGCGGGTGATGCCTCGGGCCAGCCGATCCGGATTCTTCGCCAGCATTTCGCGCAATTCCCTGATCCCGCTGAATGCCGTTCCATCAGGCGTGACGCCGCTCGCATCGACGGGCAGGCCGTCTTTCCATCGCGCCGGGCGCTTGGGCTCGTCGGAACTGACGATGCGATAGTGCGTGCGGTAGTTGCCCATCACATCAAAACTTTCAAGCGCGAAGCCATAAGGATCGAACCTGGCGTGACAGGCAGCGCACGAACCGTTGCCGCTGTGGAGCGCCAGTTGCTCGCGCAAAGTCTTGGCTCCGCGCGTGTCAGGATCGACGGGATTGATGTTCGGCGGCGGCGGCGGAATCGGCGTGCCCAGCAGCCGCTCGGCGACCCAGACACCGCGCTTCACAGGCGAGGTCAGCGTGCCGTTGGCGGTCACCTTCATGATCGACGCCTGGGTCCACAGGCCGCCGAAGGGCGTATCCGCGGGCAATGGAACTTCACGCAGCGAGAAGCCTTCGACGGGCGGCAGACCGTAAAGGGTCGCCAGTCTGGCATTGATGAAGGCCCAATTGGGCGCGACGAAATCTCGGACACTCAGGTTCTTCGCCAACATGTGATGGAACGTCGCCTGCGTTTCCATGATGCTCGACAGCTTGAGAAGGTCATCGTACTCAGGGTAGAGGTCGCGATCGGGCGTGGTGTTGTCGATGCCCCAAAGACCGAGCCATTGATCGAGAAAATCTTTGACCATGCGCTCGGATCGAGCGTCGTTCAGGAGCCGGTCGGTCTGGGCCGCAAGTACCTGCGGATCGCACAGCTTGCCTTGCCGCGCGACTTCCATCAGTTCCTCATCAGGCGCAGAATTCCAAAGAAAGAAAGACAATCGCGAAGCCAGCGCGAAGTCGTTGAGCTTGCCCGGCTGCTCAATGATGCAGAGAAACTCGGGAGCCATCATCATGTCCGTAACCTGGTTGATGAATACTGCCTTCAAGATGGCACCCGCATCAACCTCACTCATATACTCCTTCACATGGCCCGCCAGTTCCGCGTCGGTCAGATCGCGCCGGAACAGGCGAGCGCCGATTCGTCGCAGGCTCTTTTGAATATCACGTTCGAGTTCTTCGCGCGCGATGCCTGCATTCTTCAATGTCTTGTTCTTCGCAATGGCGTCGTTTAGTGCCGGTGAAAGGTCCGCCATGAAAAGGCGCTGGCCCGGCAGCGTGTCCTCCAGTTCTTCGACATCAACCCAGCGCAGCGCGAGTCCGGGGCCCTTGCCACGTTCCGATGCGAGCGTGTTCTTCGGCACGGGAACGCCAAGGCCCAGCGGAATCAGTCGAATGCCGTCGCCGACGGGGCCGTCACTGTCACGTCCGGTTCGCAGGTAGACATCGGTCTCGACAACAGCCGGCTTGCCCGGCGGAACTTCAATGACCTTGATGAGGTCAAGAACCTGCGGGTACGCGTGAATGTGCCCGACGTAGATTCCCACCGGCAGCGGCTTGTCGGTCTGATAGCCATAGGCCTCGATGCGCAGGCGGTGCATGCCGGGCTTGCGTAGGCCGCCCGAGTCCTTTCTGCCGTCGGGGCCGGGGCCTTTGCGAAGCGGGCCGGAGGTTGTGTCGGTATTGAACGACACCTTCCAGCCATCTTCGAGTTCGAGGATATGTCCCTTCGATTGCTCGCTCGGTCCCGCCCACAGGCGGTAACCCGCCGTTGAAGTGGGCAACTCGAACATTCGCGCTACCGTCTCCTCGGCGATTTTCATCTGGCCTTCGGTCACGGCCGTCGAGAACGGCAAAGCCGCGGCCACCTTGTCGTAGCCATCCACGCGTCCGTCGATAGGCATGAGCCTTACAACCGGAGGCCGAATGCCGAAGATGTCCTGCACGACGTTGGCGTATTCGTTGCGAGATAAACGTCGAAGTTTGCTGCGCCCTTCCGTTCGCTGTTGCTGGATCAGGTGTGATGTGAGTTCGCCGCGCACCCAGCCGGTGATCGCCTTTCGCTCGGCTTCGGTGAGCGGCTGCGAACGCTTGGGCGGCATCGTGCCTTCTTCAACACGTTCGAGGACGCGGAACCATTGCTGCTCCTGCGCCCGCAGTTGTTCGAGCGTCGTCTTCGCGCTCAGATCGAGACCGGCTTTGGGTTTGTCCGCACCATGACAATCCGTGCATCGCTCGGTCAACACAGGCAGCACGCGCGAGCCGAAGGATTGTGCAGCGTCCTGAGCGAAGGCGATGGTCTGCGAAGCAAACAGGATGGCAATGGCGGATGCGAAACGCAGCATCAAGGTTCCTTCAAGGGTGAGAAGTTTAGAGCACCATCCCGGCAGGGTGGTGCATGTCGGGTGACCGCACGCCTCCGGCACCGCCCTGCCGGGAGACTGAGAACTTATCTGCGTGCGTTTTTTTCTGCCGTTTTGGCGTGCTTGAAACTACCCCTAATGATCCGCAAGTTGGGTTGGATGACACTCAGGCAAGACAAAACGATCATTACAGAAAACGGGAGGAGAAAAGTTCTCAGCCTCCGGGATGGTGCTCCAGCCTTCTCACACACGTTCAAAGGATCCGCGCGACGTGATGCACATCGTCCAGCTCGCGCGGGTGCCCGGATTTGTCGCGGTCGTCGATGACTAGAAGCGAGTCGTCACCATTACGTTCTTCAACAGCGTTGATCCGGAGCTGTTCAAAGAGCTGCCGCTGTCCAACCCGAAACCGCTGGGCTGGCCGACGCAGGAGTACAACGCGGGCAACCTTTCGCCGAAGGGAAATATCTGCGTCGCTGGTGAGTGTCTGATGACGTATGACCAGGTCAACGACGGCAAGGGCGGCAACCTATTGAAGATCGACATGGTGGCGGCCGACCCCGGATCGAGCGGCGTTCAGATTCAGGTGCAGGGCGGCATTCTTCTGGAAGGGTTTCGGCCGAAGTAAGTGGTGCGGCTATTTGTCCTTCGCGATGCGATGAATCGTTCCGACGATCTCGCCGCGCAGTGATTCGCTTGAAACCGTTTCCAAGTCGTAGCGCAGCCGAAATTGATGCACCGGTTGCAAGTTGCCCAGGCCGATGGACACGGTGCGGCCGTCGGCTTCAAGCTTCGCCGAGCGCACGCGCACTTCATCGTGGCCTTCCACATTCGGATCCGCTGCGGAATAATCCTTCGAGCCGTAGCTGCCGGTGTAGCGATAGTTCCACTGCTCGGCAGCGTAGCTCTCCACGTCCTCCGCAAGTTCCTTGTCGAGCTGCTGACTGAAGGTGATGCGAACGCCGCCAGTGACGGCTCGGAAAGTGAGAGGCAGCATCGGAAGCTTGCCCGTGTAGCGCACGCGCTGGAAGCAGCCGTCACGCGCCGCGTTCGTTACCCAGCCGTTCATGCCCACGACGTAAAGCTGCCCGTCCTTTGGATGGAACTGCCCGCGCATCACGCCGGAGAGAAAGCGCAAAGGCAGCGGCACCACCGCGCCTTGCGCGATGCCATCCACCTCGTCGCGCAGGATGATCTGCATCGAGCTGCGGCCAAAGGAGAGATTCAACAGTTGCCCTTTCAGCGGCCCCCACCTGTCGCTCGTAACCCACACCTGACTGCCCGAGGAGTTGTCGATGAGTCGCGGCAGATAGACCAGCGGCGCGATGTAACCAAGCGGGCGATCAGCCGTGACGCGCGGGCCGCCGTAGCCGAAGTAGTTTCCGACTTTTCCCGGCGCGACTTGGCAGATCATTGACGCGGGCGTCCAGTCGCCTTCCTGCGGCGCGACGGTGATGGTGCCATCAGGGCCGACGCTCATGCCGTTGGGATTGCGAAAGCCGGTGGCGAGCGTTTCGTTGATCTTTCCGTCTTTAGTGATGCGATGAACGCCGCGCGGATCGACGTAGTAGAAATTCCCGGCCTTGTCTGTTTCAAGTGCGGCGACGTAGTCGTGTCCACCGGGCGAAGTGTGAATGGTGCTGGAGAAGTTTTCGTAGTAGTCCGCTTCGCCATCGTTGTTGCGATCGTGGAGGATGGTGATCTGGTCGCGGCCGAGGACGTGGACTTTGTCGCCCACGATGCGAAGGCCCAAGGGTTGGAACAGTCCCGTGGCGAAGCGTTGCCAGGTGATGTGTTCGAGCTTGTCGTCGATCCCGCGCACGAGCCAGACATCGCCGTGAACGGTGCTGACGGCGGCGTCGCCGTTGGCGAAGAAGTCAACGCCGCTGAGGAACATGAGCGCGCCGAAGGGGTTTTCATAAGGCACGGGGATCGTGTCGATGACGTAGGACTCGCGGCGCTCGCTGACGTGGCCTTTGACTTCGATGGGTTTGCCCCAGCGGAGCTTGCCGGGGGAGGTGAAGGTTTTGAAATCAGTGAGCGCCGCGAAGCTGCCTGCCGTGAACTGCCGCAGGTGACCGATGTCCGCATGGCCTGTGACGGCGACGCTGATGCGCGCCGGCTTCGTCGGCGCAGCTACATGCAGCAGCCAGGCGTCTTTCGTCTTCTCAAGTCTGACGCCTTCGCCGGATTCAGGATTCAGAGCCGCGTTCGCCTTGCTGTCGGCGAGCATGAGTGTGAGATCTCGCGGCTTGATGATGGCTGGATTCAGCGGCCGGAATTCAAAGCTTCGTTCGTGGATTTCGCCGGAGTCATTGTCACCGTGCCAGTCGTAGGCGCTGAGTGATTCGAGGATTTCAACGCCGTCCACTTCGTAATGCAGCGTGATGATGGAGTCATCCTTGCCGCGATGATGAACGTACATGCCGCGGTAGCGCACGTCCTTCGCGCCCTGCCAGGCGACCGCGCCTTTGGGCAATGACCACTCGACCGGGCCATCGATGCGATGCCTTCCGATCAGGCCGAAGCGGGCGGGATCGAAGCGGAGAAACGTCATGCGGTTGTCGCGCACGCCGTAACCCCAGCCGCAGTGCATCGACGCGGTTCGACTGTCAAAGATCATGCCGTGGTACGGCCCGGGGAAAATCGCCATGCCCTTGTCCGCCCGACCGGCGGGGGTGTCCCACGTATGCGAGATCATGGAACCGAATTGCATCTTGCTCAGGCGATCATCGACCCAGTCCTTGTCACTCTTTTCCCCCCAGTGTCCGCCCTTGCCGCCGTCGAGCCCGGGGTCGGAAGGCAACACCTTCGCGCCGGTCTTCGCAGGCGGCGGCGCGGGCGTGGTGTTGGTGTTGCCGGCGGGTGCCGATGGGCTTGCTTTCAAGTCGTCGAAAGTCCAGAGCCCGAGCGTGGCGTCATCCTTCGCGTGCGGCTTCGTCACCGCTTCGATGGTGCGGGGGCCTTTGCTGATGCGTACATCGTCGACGAGTCCGTCGCAGCCGAGGTTGCCTTCGACGAGTCGGCCGAAAGCGAGGCCTTGTGCCTCAGCGTTGTTGCTCGGCGCGGCCGGCACATCCTTCTCCAGCACCGACTTGCCATCTATATAGAGCACAACGCTCTTGGCATCGAGCACCGCGGCGATGTGATGCCACTTGCCGTCGCAGATGTTCACGTTCGACTTGTACTCGCCGCCGCGGCCGGGCATGTACAGGCTCAGCACACCCGAGCCTGCGTAACTGTAAAGTTCCCAGTGTGAGGGCGAAGACTTGGGCTCACTGGCGACGAGGATGTTGAACCCACTCTTGCTGTCCAGCTTCGCCCAGCATTCGATGGTGATCGGCTCGCGGTACTTCTTGTCACTGTCAACCAGCAACCCGCCCGCCAGCGCCTTGCCGAACGCGTCGGACATCGAAGCCCGCGTTTGAGCCGCTTGCGGCGTAGCAGCGGAGTCCGGCGTCGTGTCACGTTTCGGATTCACATCCTGCCGAGGCACATCCCGCTGCTCACGCGATGCTGCCCACACGCTGCCCCTTCGCATCAGTTCAGCCGTGCCGCCCCACATCAGCGAGCGATCATCGTGCCCCAGCAGCGTCTGAAACACCCGGCCCTTGCCGTAGGAATAGGTCCACGCCAGCGGCTCCGCCTTGCCGCTCTTTTGCGAGACTGCCGTCACCAGCGCTTCGATCGGCTCGTCGCCCGCCTGGTTGAAATAGAGTTCGTCCGTCGTCTCCCACGCGGTCATGCCTTGCGTGATCTCGTGTTTCAATTCCGTGATGTCCACCTTGAATTTGCGATAGGCATCATGGTCGCTGGCGGCCTTGTGATCCCACACCCGCCGACAGATTTTGCGGAACTCGGGCCAATCAGTTTCACCCGCGCCCGGCAAAGACGAGTGCCACGCGCCGTTGCTGAAGTGAACAATGGTGAGCCCTCCGCCGGCGCTCAGGTAATCGACGAATGCCTTCTTCGACGCGTCGCTCAGGGCCTTGGGCAACTGGTAGTTGCAGTAGTTGAGGATGAGTACGTCGTAATCGCCGGGCTTCAGCTTGGCGAGGTCTTCGATCTCCGTCGTCACGCTGACCTTGAAGCGTGCATCCTGCTGAAGTGCCTTTTGCAGCACGCTCGTCTTGGGCTTCCACGGATGGAACGGCCCATCGTGCCCCGTGAGAATCAATGCACTGATCGACTTAACCTCCGCGCGCTGCGTGCCGGTGATGTCCTTGGGCGCGGCGGTGATCTCGTCGTGTTCGTAGTACTTCGCTTCGACGCCATCCTTGGGCACCTCGGCGCCGCTGGTCCACACGATCGCATTAAGGATGAGCCTGCGGAAGTCATCGTTTTTCCAGTTGTCGTAGAAGTGACCGCAGGTGGTGCCGAAGCCGCGGCCGCCGCCTTCGTCTTTCGTCCGCTGCTTCGCCCAGGCGACGACGTTGCCATCCGGCTCGCGGCCCTTGAGCGCGGGGACAACCAACAGCGCTTTGAGCGCCGTGCCTTCCGCATCGAAGCGAATGTTGTAGTAAAACTCTTCCTTCATGCGGAACGGTTTTACTCCGCGAAGGATCGGGTGGTCTTTCTCACCGAGTTGTACTTCATCTTCGAGGGTGCGGATGGCCGAGTACCACTGGCGTTTGCCATCGGTTTCCCAGTCGAAGTAGCCGCCGGTCCAGCGCAGGGTTTCCCTGGCGTATTGATCGGGGGCGAAGGTGGAAAAGTGAAAGGTGAGGAATCCGCAGCCGCGCTTCATTTGCTTTTCGATCAGGGCGATGCGCTCGGCGGACTGGAGGTGCGGCGCTTCTTCGTACTTGTCACCATCACGGCCATCGGAGATGACCATGATGGTGTCGGCATCGTCCAGCGTTTTGGGATCCTTCGGCCAGCCGTCCAGGTGAAACTCGACTTTCAAGCGGTTTGTCACGTTCGAGTTGTCGAGCATGACCTTGATCAGGCGGACGGACCACGGGTAGTCATGGATGCGATTGCCTTCGGGGCCGTGGCTTTTCTTGCCGGCGATGAGAACGATTTTTTTGACCGGCGTCGCTGGCTGCTCGGCGCGGGCTTCGATCGCGCCGCCGATGCAGGCAGCAAGTAACACCGAGAGAACAGGCGTAAGCATTCTCATCGCAGAGGTCCCTTTTCAAGTTGAAACTCAGGCGGCGGCACCGACGCGATTCTATTGTCTGCCCCACATCCATCGCGCGTCCCACTGATTATTGCCGGTGCCGATGACGTTGTCGCCCCTGGCCGGTCCGCCGCCGGGAGCGACGCCGGGGTAGTACTGGAAACCCATGTCGCTGACCTTGATCAGTTCGCCGTGACCATCGACGAAGGCGGCGTTGGCGTTGTTGAGATGTCGCGGCACGACGCGCTGCTGGAGGCCGGGGCCGGTCGGCGGCGGCGCGGAGAAAAAGTGGCCATGATTGGGTGTGAGGAAGTAGATGAGTTGTTCGCCGCGCACTTCTTCCCACAGGTCGGGGTTGGCCAGTTCGCTGTAGTTCGAAACGCTGCCGACGTCAGCAAAGAGCACGGTCCGCGTCGGGCGGGTGATGCTGGTGTATTTGATCTTGGTCTTGACACCCCAGGAGTAGCTCAACTCGATATGGTTCAGGCCGATGCCGTATCGCCCGCGCGAACGGACGCTCTGGGCGGCGGTGGGACAGTCGTAGACGTCCCGATCAGGCGCGTAGGGAAAGAGCATGTCCGGCCAGCGCAGGAGGGTGCTCGGAAAGTTGATGACATAGTTCGCCGGCGGTGTGCCGGCGTATTCCAAGGGCATCATGACCTGTCCGAAGTCGTCGCCATAGACGCGATGGGCCTGGCTGACCTGCTGCATCTGGGCGAGGCATTTGATCTGCCTGGCGCGTTCGCGGGCGGAGCGCAGCGAAGGCATGAGCATGGCGATGAGCAGCATGATCAGCGAGATGACCACCAGCATCTCGACCAGTGTGAAACCGGTGCGGCACTCGGACTGGTTTGGTCTCATGACTGCTCCTGATCGTGAGAACCGGCAAACCGGATTTCATGCGCCGGCCCGTCGCCGCCGCAGCAGGGCCAGCGCGCTAACGGCGAAGAGTCCGAATGTTGCTGGTTCGGGAACGGCGACGAACCAGGTCTGAACGAGTTCGTTGTAGAGCGCGTCGAAGTCGCCGCCGAAAGCGATGCGGTTGTTGTAGATGCGCAGCTCGGCCAGCAGTCCCTGGAAGGTCTGCCCGCCATCGCGGTTGAGGAAGTCGAAGAACTCCCCGGCCGTGAAAGGCACCGCGCCGCCACCGGTGGCGTTGGGCGTGGGGCTGTTGACGAAGAGTTGATTGGTGCGTGAATCGAAAATGACGATGTCCCAGCCGTCGGTGCCGGTGCCCGCAGCCTTGGCACCTGTGCCGCCGCCAAAGTTGGCTTCGTAGTTGAACGTCGTATCGACCCAGAGCATCGGGCGGTTCTGAACGTCATCATCGAGGAGGTTGTGATAGGCGCCGATGCTGTTGGGCTTGACGACGAGGGCGATGATGAAGTCGCCGTTGTCGGCCGGTACAAACACGTTATCCCCCATACGATCGGTGCCGTTGAACTGGACGGCCTGCATGCCGTTGGGCGTCTGCCCCGTGAGGAAGGTCGGCGTGCCGCCAGCCGTCTGGCCGCCCCAGGTGGTGACGGTGTCACCGTTATTGAGCGCCAGTTGCTTCGCACTCAGTTGCACGGTCGGCGGGGAGAAGGCGGTCGGCAGCGGGGCGTTGAAGACCTGAATCTCGCGGAAGCTGTTGGTGGCATTCTCGGTGGACGTGGTGTCGAGAATGAGCTGACTCGTGATCACGGGTGTGTTAAAAGTGAGCCAGAAGGAGTCCACGCCGGCATTGCCGCCGCCGGCGGTGCCGGAGATGGTCCACGCGCCCAGCGTGTTGTTGGCCGCATCCTTGAGTGTGTAGGTGCCGTCGGTTCGGTTGCCGTATCCGTTGTAGATGGCGATGCGGGTGAGCCCTAGCGCGCCGCCGAAGTCGAGGACGACCGCGCCCGCGCCGGCGGTGGGAATGGCGTAGGAGCCGTCGCTGAAATTGCCGAGACCTACGTCGCCGTCGTTGAGGTTGCCGATGCCGAAGGTGCCGGCCCGGCCGCCGCAGCAGGCATAGGCATTGGTGCCTGCTTCCGTGTAGCCCAGCGCCGCGCCGCCAAGGCCGCCGGTGACGTCGGGGTTGTCCGTGGTGTCAGCGCCAACTTCGGTGTTCCACGCGGCGAGCGTGATGTTGCTGGAATCAATCACGGTGACGATGGCCTGACTGGCCCGCGCTGAAAGCAGCAAGGCCAGGCATCCAAACACGACGGCGTTCAATTTCGGCTTCATCTCATGACTCCTCTGGTGGTAAGCGACCAAACCTTCTCCGATGCGCCCGACAACATTGCCGGGGTTTTGATTCCGCGGTTACACGACCAGGCTCTTCCTTGCGGCCGGCCGTTCGACGTTTTCATTCGACTGCCGTGAGCAGCGCGAGCACATCCTGCAATCGCGCATCCACGTGTGAAATCATCAGGGCCCGCGCCAAGTCCCCTTCGCGGCGTTCGAGAGCTTCGAGAATGCGGCCGTGCTCGGCAAACGCTTCGCGCAGATTGCGGTCGTCACCACTGAGCCGGCAGAACGCGCGGACCAGAAGACGGTACCGCGCGATGTCCTGCCGCAGCCGCTCACTGCCGCTGGCGGCGGCAATCGTGTCGTGAAAGAAAAGATCAAATTCCAGCGCCCGCTGGGGCCAGTCCACCTTCTTCATCGAACTGGCCAGCACATCGTACCTGTCGCGTATCACGGCCAGCGATTGATCATCAAGCCGTGATGCGGCCCGATAGGTCGCGGCCGGCTCCAGCAATTTGCGCATCTCGTAGATATCACCAATCTCCTCGCGGCTGAAACGGCGAACCCGCGCCTTGCGCCCCGGCAGTTGCTCGACCAGGCCGTCGGCTGTAAGGCGAAGCAGCGCCTCGGCCACAGGCGTCCGGCTCACGTGGAGTTGCTGCGCCAAAGCCACCGTCGTCAACACCTGACCGCTGCGAATGCGGCCTGCGACAATCGACTCCAACAACGACTCGTAAACCGAGTCCGCCAGGGTCAGGCGCGTGAGGGGGCGTTCAATTGCAGGGACGAGAGAGCCCATGGATGATCCGGGAAAGGGAAAGGATGAATGTATGCAGTATACAGAATGCAGCTTCGGTTGCAAGAGCGATCGCAAGAAAATCGTGATTAAACTGTCTCAAGGAACAGCTGAATATGCCGAAGCAGGGTCGATGGATCAGCCCCGTGCAGGTGATGGCCCACGCCTGCCATTCGGACCGCGGTGCAGCGAGGTATCAGCTTCCGGGCTTGAAGGACTCGTTCATCCGACAGCATGCCGCCGCAGGATGGGTCCGCCTGAATCAGCAAAGTCGGGCAGCGCAAACACTCGAGAGTTGACGTCACCTCAAAACCATCAAGCCACCGGCCCGCGATGATCGGCGTGAGTACGGCCGAGTCCAGGTCCGCCAGGCATGACGCGGAGAATCGCAGTGATTCCCGGCTGCGCAGTTCGCCCAGGGTCACCGCCCCCTTCATGTCACTCGTCGGGACAGAGGTGGCCGCGAGGTGATCCGCCATCACATCAACCGAGCCGTCCGTGTGCTCTATCGCATCACGCATCGCCTGCATCACCGCGAGAATCGGCGTTTCGCTGATCGACCTGCCCATCGTTTCAAACGGCGGATCCTCCAGGATGATCGCTCGAACGGACTCCCCCGCGCGGGCCGCCACCGCCGCCGCCACCATCGCTCCCAAGGAATGGCCCAGAAGCACGGCCGGCTCCCTCAACTCCTTTTCCAGGTAACTGACAACGTCGGCCACATAGTCGATGACGCGGTAACCATCGCCGCGGCTGGAGCGGCCATGACCCCGATGATCCAGCAGGTGCAGTCGCCACTGCGAACTCAGGGGTTCGATCAGCGGCTCAAAATCCTGCCAGCGCCTCACCACGCCATGCAGCAGAACCAGCGGCGGCCCACCCGTGCCGAAATTCGCCCGGTTGATCAACACCTTGTCACAACGAATGAGTTGTTCGTCGGCGACAGGCGGGCTCGACAGGCTGGAAAAGACCGGGCTCATCGGCAGGACACGTTGGCTTTAAGGGTTGACACATCGGTTCCACGTGGGTTATCGTGTATGCAGTATACACTAAATCACTTTCTGACAAGGGAGCTCGCCATGAAAGTCGCCTCAGGCACATTGGTCATCACCAATGGACAAGTGGTTGACGGTACCGGCGATGTTCCTGTGACCGACGCCACCTTGGTGATCACTGATGGCCTCATCCGATACGTGGGCCCCGCCTCCGCCGCACCTGATCTCACGGGCCTGCCCGACGTGAAATGCATCGACGCCCGCGGCGGCACCATCATGCCCGGCCTTGTCGAGGCCCACTACCACGCAACCTACTTCAATGTCGAGGCATTGGAAGATCTCGACATCAAATATCCCGTCGAGTACATCACGCTTCTTTCAGCCGTCAACTGCAAACTCACGCTCGAGTGCGGCTACACCGCGGCCCGCAGCGGCGGCTGCCTGCACAACATCGACCGCTGGCTCCGTGAAGGCATCGAGAGCGACCTGATGCCCGGCCCGCGCCTGGCCATCTCCGGCCGCGAAATATGCTCGGCCGGCGGACTCATGGACTGGAACCCCGAGTTTCGCCGCATCGGCATGGAAGGCCTCGTCTTCATCATCAACGGCGTCGAGGACGCCCGCTCAGCCGTCCGCAAGCTCGTCAAGGACGGCATCGAATGGGTCAAGACCTATCCGACAGGCGACGCGGCCAGCCCCGATACCAACGACCATCACACGCTCTGCATGACGTTCGAGGAAATGCATGCGGTGGTGAAGACCGCGCACAATCACAACATGAAAGTGACCGGTCACTGCCGCGCGACTCAGGGCATCAAGAACGCCCTCAACGCCGGCTACGACTGCATCGAGCATGGCACCTTCATTGATGACGAAGGGCTGGAGCTGCTCCTGAAGCGCGACGTGCCTTGCGTGCCCGCGCTGCAATTTGAAAAGGCGAGCGTTCTCCGCGGCAAGGAGTTCAACCTGCCGCAGGCGGTCATTGACGGCCACCAGGAAACACTTGACGGCGGCGGAGCCTCAGCCTTGCGCATCCTTCGCGCAGGCGGGCGCATCGGCATGGGCGGTGACTACGGCTTCGGCTGGAACCCCCACGGCGACTACGCCAAGGAACTCACCTTCTTTGTTCGCGAGGTGGGCTTCACGCCGCTGGAGACCATCACCTGCGCCACCAAGACCGGCGCCCAGATCATGGGCCGGGCTGACGAATTCGGCACGCTCGAAAAAGGCAAGCTGGCGGATGTGCTCATCGTCGATGGCGACGTGATCGCGGACATTTCCATTCTCGAAGATCGTTCCCGCTTCATCGCCGTGATGCAGGGCGGCGTGGTCAAGGCCGGCCAGCTTGCGGGCAGGAAGTTGGAATCACACGATGACCCATCGCGGCAGGGACAAGCTCGGAGTCAACTCTCGAATTGACACTCACCCTCACGACGCCAACGTCACACCTTGGGTCCTCGCCGCCCGTGATGCCGGTGCGACGGTCAGGCAAGTCGGCTTCCGTCACGAGGACTGCACGCTCGATCTCGATGAGCTTCGGTCGATGTTGAATCAACGTACGAAACTCGTGGCCGTGGGAGCGGCCGCAAACGTGGCGGGTACGTTGAATCCCATCGCTGATATCTGCCAGTGGTCACATGCTGTCGGAGCGAAGGTCTTTGTTGATGCGGTACACTTCGCCCCGCACGCACGTATCAACGTGAACGCGATCAACTGCGATTACCTTGCATGCTCGGCCTACAAGTTCTTCGGCCCGCACATCGGCATTTTCTGGGGACGACGCGAGTTGCTCGAATCCATCGAACCCTACAAGCTGCGCCCGGCACCGGATGACCTGCCCGGCCGGTGGATGACCGGCACGCAGAACTTCGAGTGCATCGCAGGCACGCGGGCAGCAGTTGATTACCTGGCCGAGTTGGGCAGACACCCGACTCGATCAGCCGGCGCGTCGTTTCATGGCGATAGGCGAACATCCGTTCGAGTTGAGCCCGCCTCAGCATCGGCAGCGGCACGTAGTACTTCTGGATTCGCTTGCCATCCGAGTACTTCACTCCGGCGGGATCGGCAGGTGCGGCGCGCTTGTCCCCGGCCACTGCCTGCACAGCGTGATGAACACCGGCAACGTGCCGGGCAGGTTTCCCGGTTGCACGTTCATCACGTTCGCCAGGGGCTTCAGCGTGAACCGGATCACGCCGCGGTCAGGCAGCGGCCCCATCGGGTGGTCGAAATGCGTACGGACGACAAGTGCCGCCATCGGCGGTCGATCCTCTAACGGTCGGGTTTTCAAGAGGTTGGTTACAATGGCACGGCGAGTTAAGTCCATCGTCTTCGCTGTGAGCACGTCCCAATGGATAATCACCAACCTGATCCTGTCGCACGAAGGTCGTGGTCAAGGCGACGGTTGCTGCAAGTCGGCGGCATCGGGCTTGCCGGGCTCACCTTGCCCACGGTACTTCGAGCGGAGTCCGTTGAGCAGGGCAAGGCCGGGGCCAAACGCCAGGACAAGTCCTGCATTTTCATTCATCAGTATGGCGGACTGAGTCAGTTGGACTCGTGGGACATGAAGCCCGACGCACCCGTGGAGATTCGCGGGCCGTACCAAACTATCAAGACGGCCACGCCCGGATTTCACATCTGCGAGCTGATGCCGCGGCTGGCGCGGATGTCGGATCAATACGCCGTCATCCGGTCCATGACACACCAGATGTCCCAGCATGACAAGGCCAACGCGATGCTGCTGGCCGGACGTGAGAAACCGGCGGCGGATGATCCGTCGTTCGGAGCGATCGTCACCAAGCTGCGACCATCCGAAGCAGCCTTGCCCGGGCATGTGTGGTTGCAGAAGTTCGGCGGAGGTGCCGCGCCGCCCGATCATACGTACCTCACGGGCGGACACCTGGGCATGGGCTTTGCGCCGATGTTGATCGGCGAGAAGCACGATGACAATCCCGCTTCACCCGACTTCCGCGTGCGCTCCTTCGACACGCTCGAAGGCATCTCGCCTCAGCGCCTGCGCAGCCGGCGTGATCTGCTGGAAGGCTTTCAACGCCGCTCGGCAGCAGGTGCAACGCGGGAGTTTGAAGCCCTCGATGTTTATCAGAAACAATCCTTCGACCTGCTCCAGGGCGGTGCGGCCAGGGCGGCGTTCGACATCGACAAGGAAAGCGACATCACCCGAGATCGGTACGGGCGACATCCGATGGGACAGAACCTGCTGCTCGCCCGAAGGCTGATCGAAGCGGGTGTCCGGCTGGTCAACG